>CAZKIT010000420.1:0-1001 GCA_964552905.1 uncultured Spirochaetaceae bacterium | reverse complement strand
CTCTTTCAGATAAGGGAGAGCACAGGCTCTCCCCTCATCTCACAGAAGCTTTTCAAGCTCCTCTATGTCACTGTCGATAGTCGACCATGATGTACAGAAACGTGCGATGGTCCGCTTCTCATCAAGGTTCTCCCACTTCTCGAATCTTATCTCCTTCATCAGCGATTCGAACTTTTCGTTGTCCATGATGACGAACTGCTGGTTCGTCGGACTGTTCCATGCGAACTGATAGCCTTTCTCCTCGAAGATTCTCTTGAGCTTCTCGGCCATCCTTATTCCGGTCTTTCCGTTGAAAAGATAGTAGTCATCAGTGAAAAGCTCGTCGAACTGGACGCCCAGGAGTCTTCCCTTTGCACAGAGTGCACCTTCCTGTTTCTTCATCGATAAAAATGCCGCCGGACAGATGTCCTTCCTTATGACAAGAGCCTCTCCGATGATGGCCCCGCACTTCGTTCCTCCGATGTAGAATGCATCACAGAGAGATGCGATAAGAGGAAGGGAAACATCGTTGTACGGTGCCGCGAGGGCATACGCAAGTCTTGCGCCATCTATGTACATGTACAGTTTGTATTCATTGCAGACGGCTCTTATCTCCTCTAGTTCGCTTCTTGAATAGAGTGTCCCGATTTCAGTCGGCTGTGACAGATATACCATCTTCGGAATCACCATCGCATCCGGTGCCGCACTCAGGGAGTACTCCTTCATGTAGGCTCTGAGACTCTCGGGGGATAATTTTCCGTCCTTATGAGGAACGGCGAGAACTTTATGTCCCGTGTACTCGATGGCTCCTGCCTCATGTACGTTGATATGTCCAGTCGATGCCGCAATTACTCCCTCGCAGCGTCCCAGAATCGTGCTGATGGCAAGCTGATTCGTCTGCGTACCGCCCGCGACAAGCGTCACCGTGACATCGTCCCTTCCGATTGCCTTCTTTATCTTCTTCTCTGCCGAGAGAGTATACTCATCGTTGCCGTAGCCGGGCTGACTTGTATAGTTCGTTG
>CAZKIT010000419.1:0-1005 GCA_964552905.1 uncultured Spirochaetaceae bacterium | reverse complement strand
TCAACTTCGGCCGCAAGAGAAAGACCATCGCAATGGGCATCTACCGCTCGGAGCTTATAAACTATCCTGTGCACTATGCCGCAGTCGACCCCGACAAGACGAAATTCGTCCCGCTCGGAATGACAGAGGAGCTCTCTCTCAGGGAAATCTGCGAGAAGCACCCGAAGGGAAAGGAGTACGGCTACATCGTATCCTCATACGATAAGTTCCCGTACCTCTATGACGACAAGGGGGAGACTCTCTCGTTCCCGCCCGTCATCAATTCGGCACGTATCGGAGCTGTCGAAATCGGTGACAGCGAGTTCTTCATCGAAGTCTCCGGCCCGATTCTCAACGACCTGCTGCTGGCTACGAACATCCTTGCATGCGACCTCAGCGACATGGGCTTCGAGATTCTCCCGATAAAGGTACTTCTCAACCAGGATACACCCTACGGAAGGGAAATCACGGTGCCGTATTACTTCCAGGAGCCGCAGAGAGCCTCGATCGAGGCAATAGGAAAGAAGCTCGGACTAGCGCTTACAGCTGACGACTGCATCGCTTCCCTCAGAAAAATGGGTGTCTACGCAGTTGCAGATGACAAGTACGTCTATGCGGAGTGCCCGGAATACAGAAACGACTTTTTGCATGAAGTCGACATAGCGGAGGATGTCATGATCGGCTACGGCCTGGGCAACTTCACTCCTGTCATGCCGACGGACTTCACGGTCGGAAGACTGAGTGCAGTCGAGGAATTCTCGAGAAAGGTCAAGGACATAATGGTCGGACTGGGGTTCCAGGAGATGATGTACAACTATCTCGGTTCCAAGAGAGAGTACATCGACAACATGCATACATCGGGAGAGGAGGCTGTCTTCATCGCCAACCCGATGAGCGAGAACTACGAGGTAATCAGGCCGAGTATCCTTCCGTGCCTCCTGGAGAGTGAATCGGTATCGGGACACGCAGTATATCCGCACCTCATCTTCGAATGCGGTAAGATTACCGTGAAGGATCCCCAGGACA
>CAZKIT010000418.1:0-1008 GCA_964552905.1 uncultured Spirochaetaceae bacterium | reverse complement strand
TCCTTGCAGTATTTCCCCCTGAGCGCAAGGACGTTGCGTTTTTCTGTTTCCATAAGGATGATATTGAACTTTAGACATATACCTCCGCAGCGGCGCATTCTTTCCCGGGCGCGGGAAAATTCGTGCGCTGCGCAAGCGTTGAAGCTGATTTGTGTGCTGTGCCCTGCGGACTATCGTCCAATGCGGGGGCTGAGATTGAATGTTTTGAAGGTCAAGACTGATTCTAAGTATTCGGTTTGAGAAATAGATACAATTCCGTCTATGAAATTAACGGAAATCGGTTTTGAATACTTGCGGTGTCTTGAGCTGTAATGATGTCTTGTTCAACATTGGATTCATCCTTCGGGGTGTGCCTGGCTGGGGCGACAGACCTGGGGAATTCTCCGGAAGTCGGGATTTTTCGCGAAGCTTCTGCGCTTCGCGGCTGCAAAGGTATGGTTATTTTCTGAAAAACAATGGATGGGGTGATAAGTTTTTACCGTCAGAAAGGAAAGAATTCCGGCAAATTCAGGTATAAAATGAAGAAATGGAAAAAGATTATGAAACAGACAGGAGACAAAGTGATTGATACCGTTCTGAAGAACGCTGCCGCCATTGCGCGGGACCTCATCCGTGCCGGACACGGCGCAGATGTGGAGACCTGCCTCGAAAAGGCCATTCTCACATCCCGCAGGGAATACCGCTGGGACGACAGCCGCTTCCGCGAGCAGTCGATCCGCAGGAAAGTAGCCCTAAATGAATACAATATAAGGGAACGCTGCTGGCAGATAATCCTCGACATCCAGAAGCGCAACCGTCTCATCGACATCCGCAAGACAAGCGTCGAGGTGACAATCAAGGACTTCATCGAGAGCTCCGGTCTGCCGCTCGAATACACGCTTCGCGACAACTCCTCGGTGAGATTCTTCATCCAGGTCCCCGCGACCGGCCAATACCTCCGATTCTACGCGTCATTCTCCAAGATTCTTTCCGACGGCTGGCGCGAGTCAACCGAGAAGGACATCCGCG
>CAZKIT010000417.1:0-1010 GCA_964552905.1 uncultured Spirochaetaceae bacterium | reverse complement strand
TTGATGAGAGTGCTGACAAGGCACTCGCTCAGATAAAGGAAAAGGAATACTGGGCAAGGTACGTCAACACCGAGAAGCGTGTCCATCTCATCGGTCTCAACTTCTCATCCGAGACGAGAAGTGTCGATGAGTGGAAAGAGAAGATTCTCGACAAGTCGAAGATAGCTACATATCTTCTCGACGAGTAGCGTCGATGTACTCAGAACCTCCGGAATCCGATTTCATTCGACATAACAGAAAATAGTACAGAGAAACAGAAAATGCGTTATAAGTTGCATTTGACGGGCCTTTTTGCTTATGGAATGCAAATTATAAGCATGTTTTGGGGCTATAAGTTGCATTTGGTGACCTTTTTTTGAAATTCTTATTCCCTGAAAAGGTCATCCAGTGTGATGGTTCTCAAGAATACTCCGCTGTATGTGCTGTATTTCAGGCCGTACGTTGTTATGAGCGTGTTGTGTATGACTGTTTTCTTCTTCAGATGAGTTGAGAGAATCGCCTGTCTTTCGTTCAGTGTCCCGTAATAGCTTTTGTCAACGGAGAATTCGGTTCCGTAGAACTTGATTTCACACATGTTCACCACGTTGTCCTTTCTCCCTATGAGAAGGTCAATCTGTGTGCCGTCCCCGAACCACTGAGAGCACGCAGTCTGTACACCTCCGATTCCGAGAGCTGCCTTGATCTGGGCTATGTGATTGAAGCACACATTCTCGAATGCGTAGCCTCTCCAAGTGCTGATGGAAGGGGAAGTCACGTTCATCATCCAGAAGTCTTCGTCCAGGGTATTCCTGTTTTCGACAAAACGGAGATAGAAGATACAGAACGGGTCGATGAGCTTGTAGTGGGCCTGTGTCTTCTTCATGCCGAAGGGAATATACCGCTGTATGAAATTGCTTGCTTCAAGTGCATTGAAGGCCTTCGTAAAGTTGCTGTTGTCTATCCTCTTCAGCTTCTGCATGATGTCTTTTCTCTCGTAGCCCATGCTTCTTCTGTTCAGTATCCTCACGATA
>CAZKIT010000416.1:0-1011 GCA_964552905.1 uncultured Spirochaetaceae bacterium | reverse complement strand
ACCAGCATGTTCTTGCTGTTGCCCAGCCGGATGTTACCTGATAGTAGTCGCCGAGATACTGCATGAGGATGTTGTACTCGTTCATGATATCGTTGTCTGCCCAGATAGCGGAGAGATCTGCTCCCTCTGCAGAAGTGCGGGCTGCGAAGTACGTGGCTGTCTTGATAGCGCCTTCAGTTCCGTTGCCGTCGCAGAAGTACTTGACGAACTTCTTGGCTGCTTCGATCTTGCTCTCGTCTCCGTTGTCGAAGATACCGAAGCCCCAGATACCGCCGTTAAGCTCTGTAACGCCTGTCTCTGACGGGAATGACATGAAGATGATCTCTTCGCCGTTGTCTGTCTTGCCGTTCGTGTTGAGCTGCTGAGCGATGTTCCAGCAGAATGCCATCTTGAGTGTGCCGTTCTTGAAGAGGTTGATTTCGTCTCCGCCTACGATTGATGCATCGAATGCGATTCCGTCGAGGCCCTTAAGTGTCTCGAGAGCCTTGATGTTCTCTGCGCTGTTCCATGTATAAGCTGTGTGCTCAGCATTCGTGAATGTTCCGCCGTAGAGACCGTTCACGAGAACTCTTGTTCCCTGGTCGCCGCCCTGTCCGCCGCAGTAGACTGCGCCGACTGTCGTGCCGTAGTAAGCATAGAGAGCCTTGACAGCTGCGATGAAGTCTTCAGTTGTCCATGTTCTTGTCTCGAGGTTGACATACTTGTCTGCACCTGCTGCCTTGAATGCATCGAGGTTGATAGCCATGCAGTGAGCTGTCATGACGACCGGGTATTCATAGACCTTGCCGTCTGCTGTCGTGCATGCGTTGAGTGTTGCAGGGATGAGCTCAGCCTTGTCTGTGTCGTCGATGAGGTCGGACATGTCAACCATGTAGCCCTTTGCACCCCAGTTTGCAACGAGTCTCTCGGGTCCTTCCATGATGAGGTCGGGAGCCTGGCCGGCTGCGAGAGCTGTATTGACCTTGTCGTCGCCGTCTGTGTATGTGAGGTACTCGACTTCAACTTCGATTC
>CAZKIT010000415.1:0-1013 GCA_964552905.1 uncultured Spirochaetaceae bacterium | reverse complement strand
AGTCTTTAAGAAATATGGAATGAAAATTAGAGGAGAGTCATATCCCGGCACGAGAAATACAGGGACTTTGCCAACTTTACAGAAAACAATATGCATCTGCACTGCTGATTCTGAAAAATAAAGGGTCACCAAGTCTTTTCTATGATACAACAGAGCCTTCATGTATCAGACTCTGGAACAGAAGATTTCTGTAATAACACTTACTCTGCTAACCTCAATTCCGGGGAAACGACCTGTATAAGCTTAAAATGCCGGTCTCTTGTCATTAGCTCAAGATTGTTGACTATTGCAATGAATGCAATCAAAGCATCTGCATAAGGAACAGCCAGTCCGTTAATCCGCAGTTTATACAGGAACCGTCCGAACTCCTCCCATTGGCTTTCCTTTATGTTGACTTCTGTGAGCAGGTTCAATTCCAATGCCATCTCGTTCAGATTCTTATCCGAGTAAGCTCCATGTAGAAGTTCTGATTTCACGACACCGCATATAACAATATCCGACTCATAAAATACTCTGATTTCTTCTTCAGAAGCTTTCTTCCAGAGGTCAACTATCACGTTTGTATCAACCAGAATCATCAGATCATACTCCTCAGTCTGAGTTCCTCAATGGCCGCTTCATCAACCACGATTTTTCCTGCCGTTCTTTTAACGAATTCTATCTGTTTTTTACGCTGATTATCCTTATTCTCTTGAGAGACATCATGTAATGGCAGATTTGCAAGATAGTAAATATAACTCACGGCTGCAATATACTTATCCGCTGTCATTCCATTAAGAATTTTTGACACATCTTCAACTGTAGGCATCGACATAACCTCCCATTCAATATACTAACAGGCGAAAAAGAAAATCCAAAGTCCATTTCGTCTTAGTATATTCTAACATCACAAACAATTATTTATCCACAAAAATTAAAAACTTATCGTACACTTTTCCATATCGGGAACTACTTTATACCTCTATCGTGATAATCTTTCCGTTGAACGGGAATATTACCTTCACGGCTTCTAG
>CAZKIT010000414.1:0-1021 GCA_964552905.1 uncultured Spirochaetaceae bacterium | reverse complement strand
TAACCAGTACCGGAACAGAATGCGCAAAGAAGACAAGGGCGGCAAAGGGAGAGGAAAGAAGCGTCGACCAGACAAGGGCCTTCACTCCGATCCTGTCATAGAGAAGACCGAAGAAGAGAGCGGAAAATGCATCGATGAGCATGGCAGATGCATAGAGAAGAGGAAGAGATGTGCCATTCATGAGACCTGTGTTCTGCACGTGCATGGCGATGAGGGAGTAATCTATGAAGCCGAATGCGAAGAGGCTTATTCCCGCAATATACAGAATGAAGCTTCCGTTCATTCTGAAAGGAACATATTCCTTCTCCTCTGGCTCGAAATGCTCGGGATCGGGAAACCTGTGCTTCGTCACGAGAAGAAGTATGAGGGTCACGGCGCCGGGAATGGCAAGAAACGCAAAGCAGGAAGAATAGATTTCAAACTCCGTTCCTTCCGTACGGACAAGCATTACAAGATAGAGAAGCACCGGGCCGAGGAATGCTCCTATCTGGTCGAGTACCTCCTGGAGACCGAAGCTCTTTCCCGCTCCTTCCTGACTTGCCGCAAACGACATGATGGTATCCTTTGCAGGCTTCTTTATTGCCTTGCCCATTCTCTGCACCACAAGAAGAAGGCATGCAGCCATCCAGCCGTTTTCTCCCACGACGGCGAGAAGGGGAACTGCCGCGATATCGAGAACATACCCCACTATCGTCATCGGCCAGTAGAGCTTTGTCCTGTCCGTAATCCTGCCGAAGATGTAGCGCATGGAGTATCCGATGAGCTCCCCCAGTCCCGATACGAACCCGATGGTTCCGGCTCCCGCCCCGAGAAGCGCCAGATATGCTCCCCTTATGCTCGACGCACCCTCGTGAGTCATGTCCGAAAAGAGACTCACGACGCCGAAGAGCACGATGAAGACCATCGCGCTCGACATCTTCCTTTCTCTCTTATTCTTCATTTTTCTCGTTCTCCTTCACGATTTCCGTCATCGTCACGAAGCCTCCTCTGCTTTCCGCCTTGCACTTAAGGTAGAGTCTCT
>CAZKIT010000413.1:0-1021 GCA_964552905.1 uncultured Spirochaetaceae bacterium | reverse complement strand
CAAGTCTCTCGTCGAAGAACGACGCCTCGTCTATGATGAACGTACCCACCGTCGGATTGTCTCTCAGGACCTGTTCGAAATCGAAGCTGTCACGGACACGGGCGATGTTCTCGCCGCAGCGTACATAGCCCGAACGGTACGCAAGAGCGTCCTCCGGATAATCGGTGAATCTCGCCCCGTCGATGACGGTGCGGATGAAGAACACGTTTCTGCGGTCTCTGAGACCGGTGCTGGTACGGGAAGCGACGCTCTCGCCCTTGCTTCTCGCGACAAGGGCGTCTCTCCAGACACGTGCGGCATACTCCGTCTTCCCCGAGCCCATGGGACCTATGAGAAGAACCCTTCTCCCGGGAAGCGTGAAGTCGAAATGCTGGAAAGTGTCGTGGACAGTCAGAGTCGGAAAGCCGAGGGACTTCAGGAAGTCCGCACTCGACTGCGATGATTCTGTGTTCGGCATCACTCGAGGCCCTTCATGATTGCAATGCCTGCAGAGCAGCCGAGTCTCGAGGCACCGGCCTCAATCATCTTCTTCGCAGTCTCCGCATCCCTGATACCGCCGGCCGCCTTGACTCCGAGTCTCGTTCCGACAGTGCGTCTCATGAGAGCGACATCCTCTGCCGCGGCCCCGCTCTTCGAGAAACCCGTGCTCGTCTTGACGTAGTCTGCACCGGCCTTCTCGCTGAGTTCGCATGCTTCGACCTTCTCGGCTTCAGTGAGAAGACAGCACTCGATGATTACTTTCAGAAGCTTCTTTCCGCATGCCTTCTTGACAGCACGGATGTCGTCTTCGACATAGCTGTACTTACCGTCCTTGAGTGCACCGATGTTGATGACCATGTCGACTTCGTCGGCACCGTCCGCGACAGCGCATTCGGCTTCGAATGCCTTCGCCTTCGTGCTCATGGCACCGAGGGGGAAGCCCACGACGGTGCATACGCTGACGCCGCTATTCTTGAGCTCTTCGGCGCAGAACTTCACCCAGCATGAATTTACGCATACCGATGCGAACTTGTATTCTCTC
>CAZKIT010000412.1:0-1032 GCA_964552905.1 uncultured Spirochaetaceae bacterium | reverse complement strand
TAGTGAAATCTTCGACAACAACTAGTCTTTCTTCTTCAACAGCAAGTGTGAGAAGACTCTTCATTGCGAGTCTCTTGACCTTCTTGGGAAGTGAATAGGAGTAATCGCGCGGCTTCGGCCCGAAGATTGTGCCGCCACCGACTGTGATAGGAGACTTCTTGTCACCTCTGCGGGCGTTACCTGTTCCCTTCTGCTTATAAGGCTTGGTATTGCTGTAATTGACCTCAGCTCTGGTCTTTGTGCATGCAGTTCCGACACGGCGGTTAGCTGCTTCGTTTCTGACGGCATGGTAGATTGATCCTGTCGATACAACTACTCCGAAAACGTTCTCGTTTAACTGAACGGTTCCAACTTCCTTGCCGGCTGTAGAAAAGAGTTTCTGTTCCATACTATACCTGCCTTACTTCTTTACTGCCTTCTTGATGACGACTGTGCTGTCTGTGGGTCCGGGGATGGCACCCTTGACCATGATGACCTGCATCTCGCTGTCTACTGCAACGAGCTTGAGATTCTGGACCGTAACCTTCTCGTTGCCCATGTGCCCAGCCATCTTCTGACCCTTGAATGTGTGTGCAGGAGTCGATGACATTGCTGTGCCGCCGAGATCTCTGTGGAACTTGGAACCATGGGTCTTTCTACCGCCGCCGAAGCCGTGGCGCTTGATGCCGCCCTGGTAGCCCTTACCCTTGCTGATTCCGGTTACGTCTACATAAGCTACTTCACTGAATAAATCTACACCGAGAACGTCGCCGACTTTGACTTCATTGTCGAAGTCTCTCATTTCCATGACGACCTTCTTGGGTTCGCAAACATCCTTGAACTCTCCTGCATATGGCTTTGTCGTTCTGGATGCCTTGATTGCACCTGAAGCGACAACAGCTGCAGAATAACCGTTCTTGTCATCTGTTCTGTTTGCGATGACTACGTTATCCTCAACTTTAATGACTGTCACAGGAATAAGTCTGCCCTGGGCATCAAATACCTGTGTCATTCCAACTTTTTTGCCGATAAGCCCTAACATTTCTTACTTAC
>CAZKIT010000411.1:0-1033 GCA_964552905.1 uncultured Spirochaetaceae bacterium | reverse complement strand
CACTCCTCGAAAGAAAGCCGAAGGCACTCTCCGGCGGACAGAGACAGCGTGTCGCTGTCGGAAGAGCAATCGTCCGCAATCCGAAGGTCTTCCTCTTCGACGAGCCTCTCTCCAACCTCGACGCAAAGCTTCGTGTCCAGATGAGAGCGGAAATCTCGAACCTGCACAACAGACTCCAGGCTACAATGATCTACGTCACGCATGACCAGGTCGAAGCTCTCACGATGGCAGACAAGATTGTCGTCATGAAGCTCGGTGTCATCCAGCAGATCGGCGGACCTATGGAACTCTACAACGAACCCGACAACAAGTTTGTCGCAGGCTTCATCGGATCACCACCGATGAACTTCATCAACGTTGAAGTTGCAAAGGACGGAGACAAGACATACCTCAAGAGTGCTTCGTTCACACTTGATGTGACGCCTTCCCAGGCTAAGTTCCTTGCTCCGTACGTCGGAAAGACCGTCACATTCGGTATCAGACCGGAAGATGTCGAATTCTCGCATGCAACACAGCCTGGAAAGACCATCAACGGCAGCGTGAGCGTCGTCGAACCTCTCGGAAGCGAAACACAGGTCTATGTCACGACTGACAACGCGAACATCGTCGGAAAGATTGATCCGTCTGTCATCCCGACAGTCGGTGAGCAGGTATCACTGCTTGTCAACATGGAGAAGGCAAGATTCTTCGATGTTGATACGGAACTCAGGATCAGATAATCACTCCGATTCATCATTTAAGGGCCGGGCAATTATTATGTCCGGCCTTTTTTGACTGCAAAAAATGAAAAGGAAGCTTCCGCCTTCTTCCCCCAGCGGCACTCCTCCGTGAAGAATAATCTATCCCGTCTTCGATGCAGATAACAGCGCCGCATGGGACCGTTCTGGAATGCTCCATGACGTGCATACAGCTATTTTCATATCTAATCATGAATAAAGTTTGCAAATTATTTGACTTTTTTTGACCAAAAGTATTGTAAATACCCCCAAATTATGAACAATATGCCTTGCATGCTTTGGTGGGTGCAGTTTGC
>CAZKIT010000410.1:0-1037 GCA_964552905.1 uncultured Spirochaetaceae bacterium | reverse complement strand
TAAGTCCATGATATAAATCGGGAGACAAGATTTACGCCATAAAATTCGGGTGGCAACAGAGTCACCACCCCAGTGCAGTCCGAAAACATACACCTCTCTCTTTAACATTATTAAAACCATTCACAGCTTGAAAATCAAGCCTGAACATAATTCTGTAATGAAATGATTTTCTGCCTTACTCTATTTGAAAAGACCTTATCATAGACATCAGCAGACACCTTTCCCCTGAAAATATCTATAGTTGAAACATATCTCTGGACAAACTCTTTTGCCTTCGTTCCAGTATAGTCAAATCGTTTAAGAAGCGTACACATGACTATAACGTAATCAACCAAAGTGTGAAGAGTGATGTTCTTGATATTAGTTTCTTTTTCGACCCACAGTTTCAATACCTGATTAATGTCACGATCCTTAAATCTTGCATCAAAAACTATCTCATTATGCGCAACAGCATTTCTCATAGCTTTTATAGTCATTATTGCTGCATGTAAAACTTCCAGATTTGTATCTACACTCGTATCAAGCATGTTTAACACTTTCAAGATATCTTTTCTCACTGAAGAATTGAGGCATTTAAAGAAAGTTGCAACATCCGAAAGATACATCAGTTCAAACACCACCCATACAGGAATATCTTCACCCCTGTTATAAAATTTACCCCTTTCCAAGATGCACTAATGAAGTAGAGGCATGTGCAATCTCATCTCTTGAGATTCCATTTTGGCATTTCAAGCTCTTGGGCTTTTCTGGAAGTTTATCCCCTTCATCTGAGCCAGAATTTTCTCCTTTATACCACTCTGGAGGTAACTACTGTTGAGTTTCTTTTTGTTATATTGCAGGTAAGTGTCCTTTGTTTTCTGAACAATCAATGCAGTAAAAAACTGTTCCCAACTAAAATATGAGGAACTCTCAATGTAATCAGACGGATTATCAAGAATAGCCTTGAGATTGCCATCGCTAATGATACCGCTCATAAGAAGTAACCACTCAAAGGATTCTGGAAGATAGAGATGAATCTTACGTGTCCCTATAAATGT
>CAZKIT010000409.1:0-1039 GCA_964552905.1 uncultured Spirochaetaceae bacterium | reverse complement strand
CAGAGGGCTGATTCCAAGTAGCTGGGTTATTGTCATTACTTTCTCCTGACTGATATACAACTTCAATAAGAAGTACACTTTTACTTCAATATACTTCAATGAACGACTTCAATCAAGTTCAATATAGTTCAACAAACCACTTCAACAAGAATCGGTATTACTTCAACAACCACAGAAGACTTACCATGCTTCAAGGTATTTTCCGCTAACCTCAAGACTGCGGACGGGGTCCTTGTCAATCCAGTTCCTGTGACTCTCGAGAACAACTGCCTCAATGCCGTTTGCCTCCGCTATGGAATGCAGTGCCTCGAGATTCATGCTGCCCTTCCCGAGTTCCATACTGTCGGCCTTGAGAATCGGCGTAACGGAGGCCCCGCTGTGTCTTATTCCCCTGTCTGTGACATGCCAGAGTTTCATTCTCTTTCCGAGTTTTCTCATCCAGAATGCGGCATCGGCCCCGCCGTCCGTGAACCAGTAGCTGTCGAACTCGAAGCTTACAGCATCCGGATCGGTCTCCTCCAGGATTATATCGTAAGCCTTACGGCCGTCATCGGCTGTAATGAGCTCAGTATTGTGATTGTGATAGAAAAGGGACACTCCGCTTTCAGAGAGGATTCTCCCCTGGTCATTGAGCCTACGGGAGAGAGCCTTCACACTCTCCGCCTTCGTATAGTCATAATTGTACACGCCTGTGATTACTACCCGGTGCGTTCCGAGCGACAGTGCCTCGTCGGCAATCATCCGGGGATCCTTCTCCAGGGTTCCGAGATCGGTGTGGAGACTTATCACCTCAAGTCCGCTCTCCTTAACGAGAGACTTCCAGTCAAGTTTTCCACCGCCTCCCGTCGGCATTCCGAAGACTCTTGTGAGAGCTCTCACGAAAAGCGGCGTCGGATGAATCATATAGCGGTTGAGTTCCACACCGTCGTAGCCCGCATTCCTTATCCTCTCCAGGACGGAGAGGGCCCTGTCATATGTACCGGTGACAGTACCGAGCATAATCTGCTGGACACCTTTCTTCACGGTTTCATCTCCTTTT
>CAZKIT010000408.1:0-1045 GCA_964552905.1 uncultured Spirochaetaceae bacterium | reverse complement strand
AATAAAAAAGCAGAACTTGCCTTTATAGCTGCCTGATATTAAAATTTGAATATATCGATAAATTGGAGGAAGTACATGAAGAACGTATCTATCAATGTTTTGGTTCCAGAAGAGATGGCTCCCTATATTTTCTCTGATGATAAAGAAATGAAACTTATTCAAAATGCAATGATGCTTTATCCTCTAATAAAGAACAGGACAGTATCTCACGGAAGAGTTGCTCAGATATTGGGAGTTAAAAAGAGGGATTTAATGGAACTTTATTCTTCTATGGGAATTCCTTATTTGAATCAAAGTGAAGACGAACTTCTTTCTGATTTACATTCGCTTGATAAGGTTTTGCAGAATCGCAGATGATTGTAGTTTCTGATTCAACACCTCTGATTACACTAATGAAAGCCGAAAAGCTGTATATCCTTCAGAGGTTATTCGGCGAAGTACTTATTCCTGAGACTGTTTTTTCTGAACTTACTTCCAATGAAAGTTATCCAGATGAAGCTGAACTTATAACTGAAAGCGATTACATCAAGGTCGTAAAAGTGGAAAATACTGACCTCGTATCTATTCTTCAAAGAGCCACAGGTCTTGACAGAGGAGAAGCTGAAGCAATCTTTTATGCAGATGAAAACAATGCTGATATTCTTCTTATGGATGAAGAAGCAGGCAGAAAGGTTGCTCAAAATATGAATTTGACAGTTGCAGGTAGTATGGGTGTGTTAATTCAAGCTTGCAAAAACGGGGTGATATCTGTCTCAGAAACAGAAGAAGCTCTGATGAAAATAGAAAACTCAGGTCGTTTCATTTCTAAAAGTTTACTTGAAAATGTTCGCAGCATAATTCATGAATATGAGTAAAGTTGCTTTTTGAAATCTTAAGATGAAAAGCGGAAATTCTCGGCAACTCCACGGCGACGGCATGAACTACACAGTACGCTTCGCCTACAATTCCGGCAGCGTCCAGGGCCTCATAGGAGCCACAAGATTCACGCTTTATCATTCCTCGGGAAAGAAGGAGACGAACAGAGTCCTCAGCCTCGTCAGCAAAG
>CAZKIT010000407.1:0-1057 GCA_964552905.1 uncultured Spirochaetaceae bacterium | reverse complement strand
TAGAGGAGGACTATGAGAAAGCGATGTGGTTCATAGACAGAATGGCGCTGATCTTTGCAAAGGAACACAGCTTCAAGACTCAGAAGCTCACGAACGAAGAGAGGCTGGCGGCCAGACTCAGGCCGGGGAGCACGGAAGCCCTGATGAAGTCTATAGAGGATAAACTCGATGAATACGCGGAGTCGGATGACGTGGGATGTGGAGAACTGATGAGAAAAGCGCTGAGATATGCCCGGACGGAATGGCCGGCGATGAAGCGCGTGCTGGAAAGCGGAGATGTGGAGATATCGAACAATATCTCGGAGCAGACCGTGCGCAAGCTCAAGATGAATCTCCGGAACTCCGGCAACATCGGCAGCGAGAGTTCCGCCGCGGACAACGCCTTCATGTACTCGGTAATCGAGAGCTGCAAGCTCAACGACATGGATCCCGGCAAGTACCTAAGGCACCTGCTGAACAAACTTAAATCGCATAAGGAGGGCGACGACCTTAGGAACCTCCTGCCGTGCTACTGCACACTATAAACACACAAAATCAAAGAAAATCACAAAACCTCACCGAACCGCCCATTGAGAATCAATGGGTTGGAGAAGTGGACGCTTACCATCGATGGATTGGGGAATGCAGGTATTTGATGAACTTACGGACACGGTAGAATCTAAGTCATTGGAGTCCGGTACTGCGGGAACATTATTCGGGCGCATGTTTATACTCCCTGAAGACCTGTATCAATGGATTTTTGGCAGAGGCTACTCGCTTGCAGGTAAGAGCAGAATTCTTGGTTTTGATTCAGATGTGGGGTTTATTAATCAACTTAACTACGGTGGATTAATTTACTTCATCCCCATGATGATTATGATTATAGATATGGTAAAGAGGCTCTGGAAATGTGGTTTCAAAGAGTTCGCGGTTTTCTTCGCTGCTACTTTTATAATTGCTAACTTAAAAGGTTCTTTCCTGTTAAATTCTGGCGGGTTTAGGCTGTTGATGTATATTTACATATTTGATATTTGGTATCGATTCCGCAACGGAGATGCCTGTGTTCAAATTAATACAG
>CAZKIT010000406.1:0-1062 GCA_964552905.1 uncultured Spirochaetaceae bacterium | reverse complement strand
GAAGAGCGGAAGGAAGAGCGGAAGGAAGAGCGGAAGGAAGAGCGGAAGGAAGAGCAGAAGGAGAAGCCATAGGAGAAGCCAAAGGAGAAGCCAAAGGTGAAGTCAAAGGTACTGTCAAAACTCTCTTAGGTCTGGTCAAGAAAGGTCTTCTGACAGAAGCCAATGCCGCAGCAGAGGCAAATGTCTCTGTTGCAGAGTTCAGAAAGCTTGCAGCCCAGTATTCCTGATATTCCCCATCGGATTCAGAACCGACACTTCAAGAACCAAGATTATTAAGAGAGGCACCAGCCGGTAAACGGCCTGAGGTGCCTTCTCTTTTTACCCTTTGCAACTCTGAAAACACTTGCCTTTTCCCCTTTTTCAGTATGAAATTAGATTGTAGGTAAACAAAGAATATTCTTCAGAGAAAGGAGGTAATCCAGTGGCAGCAATCAACAGAGAATACAGAGACAGGCTCTTCAAGTTCATCTTCGGTAACGAAAAGAACAAAGGCTGGACTCTTGATCTTTACAACGCCATCAACAACTCGCATTATACTGACGAGAACGCCATCACATTCACGACAGTTGACGATGCTCTCTACATGAGCATGAAGAACGACGTCTCGTTCCTCATTGCCGACACGATGACCATGATTGAACAGCAGTCCTCTGTCAATCCGAACATGCCCATGAGATTCCTTCTTTATGCAGGAGAAATATATTCAAGATATATAACCGGCAGGAAAATCCTGCTGTACTCATCATCGCTGAAGAAGTTCCCGACTCCGAAGTGCATCTGCTTCTACAACGGAAAGACAGAGAAGGATGACAGGGAAGTCCTCTCACTCAGCTCCTCTTTCGAAAAGAGCGATTCCGACATTGAAGTGAAAGTCACAATGATAAACGTCAATTACGGACACAATCAGGAGCTTCTGAAGAAGTGCAAGCCTCTCGGGGAGTACTCCTGGTTCATTGATGCAATAAACAGGAACCAGATAAAGCTTGGAAAGATTGAAGATGCAGTGAATGCAGCACTCAGAGAGATGCCAGAAGATTATGAGATAAAGCAATTCCTGATGGC
>CAZKIT010000405.1:0-1063 GCA_964552905.1 uncultured Spirochaetaceae bacterium | reverse complement strand
TTACATTTTCCGGCTTTATGCGATAAAAAGAACTATAAGGTTATAGGAGTAAAAAAGACATTATGGCCTTTGATAGTTTAGAAGCTCTTTTTGAATACGCTAAACGCCCACGCTACGCATACGAGGACGGCTATATTGTGGACGCAGACAACCTGCCGCCGAGAAAATGTGCAGACGGTAAAATGCACGAAAAGGTCGCTGGCAAATGGCGCGAGGTTCCTTTAGTTGAAAATGCAGAAACAGAAATGCTTTTTATGAGTACAACTAGCGAAGAAAGTTTAATCTTTAGCGAATACATAAAAAGTTTGGGTTATAAAAATAATATAATTCCAAGTGTAGCCGATTTCATAAAAGACACAAAATCAAGGAAATATGACGGAAGTGCAAAAACTCCGCTAGAAAAACAAGTAAAACATGGGCTTTCTATGTTAAAGAATTATACTGGTGGCAGTTTTAAAGCAGTTATTTTTATGAAAAACAAGGCCATACTAAACGATAATAGCATTGCTTTTATAATGAATAATCAACAAAATATGAAAGGAGTTTTATTTATAAATGAGAATGCGCCTTTTTGGAAATATGAAAAACTACAAAAAGAAGTATTAAAAAATACTTCAACGAGAATTCCAAGTCATGTATTTTTGCACGAATACGGACATTGTTTACACCCTGCATTAATTAAAGAATGGCAAAACGACGAAGATATAGAAACGGCAGAAACTTTATCTATTAGTCAAATAAATGAACCCGCGGAATTTATTGCGGAACTTTATGCAGCCAAATATGCAGGATTAGAAATAAAACCGGAATGGATACATCTATATAATAGATATGGAGGAAATTATGAAGATTTATAACTGCAATTTTTGTAAACATAGAGAAAAAGGTGTAAAGTGTGCAGCCTATCCCGAGGGAATACCACGCGAAATATTAAAAATTTCAGATAGCAAACTATATTATAAGGAATGTAAAAACGGCATTAAATGTATACCAAGAATTGACCCAGCATTCTCTAAAATATAACGAAGAAAAAGAAAATGTTTTTATAGGAAAAATAAACACA
>CAZKIT010000404.1:0-1065 GCA_964552905.1 uncultured Spirochaetaceae bacterium | reverse complement strand
AAAAAAACTGTACAAATGAAAATTGATGCAAGATACTGACTAAATGAGGGTATCAATGACAGATATTGAAAACAGAAAGATGCAGGAAATGCTTGCCCTGTTTGAAGACCTGAAGAAACAGGTCGCAACAAAAGAAGGTATCATCTTCAAGGATGACGGAAAAACCTATTCACCTGAAGAATATCTTAATATAGACGGGTTCTACCCCGGCTACTTCGAGGCTCCACTGAAGGTTCTTTTTGTTGGAAGGGAATCGAGATGGGTAACTGGTTGTAACAGAATGGTGACCGACCCGAATGACATGAGAAATGGGGGAATTAATGCAAACGCAATGCCTTACTGGAGACGGATTTTCTACATCATGTATGGAATAAGACAAGAGGGAAAGATTCCGTTTGACGAGATTCCTTATGCTGAAGATATCATGAAGAATTTCCTTGAGGAGAATAATCTTGGATTCGCAATAATAAACGTAAGCAAGTATTCTAATGACACCACTAGCTATAATACAGATCGTGAGCTTGTGACACGATTCTTCGAAGACGCAGAGCTTGACAAGAGAAATTATCTACGCGAGCAGCTTGCCATCTTAGACCCGGATGTAATCATCACTGGAAATATCTGGGAATCTGGCATACCTCATAAATACATAGAATATCTGTTCCCAGAAAAAGATTTCTCGTCTAGATTAGAAGAAAAGTCGACTCCTAAGTTCTCTGACGTATACAACTTCTACTTCAGAGAGAGGACAATACCTTTCATTGACCTGTACCACTTTTCAGCATTCCGTGCTACATCATTAACAGGTGAAAATCTCGGAGGAGATAAGCTCGACAAAGAAGCATTCTATGATCCTGTTATGAAAGCTCTCTTTTAAATAGAAATTTATAGTGTGAAAGCCTGATATTTAGAGGCCCATGTATTGAATGAGCCTCTATTATAATCACAACATATCATGTTTATTTTATTACAATATAACGAATTATTACTCCAGCTCGATTGTCGCTGGCGGCTTACTCGTGATATCATAGAGGACACGGTTGACATGCTTGACTTCGCCGACAA
>CAZKIT010000403.1:0-1070 GCA_964552905.1 uncultured Spirochaetaceae bacterium | reverse complement strand
CAGGTTATAAACGTGGCTCCCGTATTCCTCGGTCATGACGGAACAAAGCTCGGAAAGTACATTGCAAAGTATGTCAGGCACAGATCTCAGAAGAACCTCTTTGATATCATAGAGCACGGGAAGCTCAAGCCTTCGAAATCATTACAGACTGAGGTTGGCTCAATCCTCCTCGGAAACAGCGAGTTCGAGATGGTCGACGAGCAGCAGGTTGCCTATGCAACCGTGCTTGCACGTGTCGAGAAATCAATCTCCGACAGCCAGAAGCATACGATAATAGTGAAGGGAGGTCCCGGAACGGGAAAGTCCGTGATAGCCGTCAACCTTCTTGCCAAGATAATCAACAACGGTTATTCCGCAGTATATGTATCGAAGAACAGAGCTCCGAGATATACGTTTGCAGAGACTCTCGTAAAGGGTAAAGGGTTCTCTCTGGCATATCTCAGGGGACTCTTCAAGGGATCGGGAAGCTTCATAGATGCAGGCAGGGATACCTATGACTGCATACTCGTCGATGAGGCACACCGTCTCAATCTAAAGTCGGGACTCTATTCCAATCAGGGAGAGAACCAGATAAAGGAAATCATCAATGCCGCAAAAATCAGCGTCTTCTTCATCGATGAGGACCAGATAGTAACCGTCAAGGATATCGGGAGAATAAGCGAGATAAGAAAGCAGGCAGAAGCACTCGGCTCGAAGGTGCATGAGCCGGTAATAGAACTCACGAGTCAGTTCAGATGCAACGGAAGTGACGGTTATCTTGCATTCCTTGATGACGTGCTCGGTATCCGGGAGACGGCGAACAAGAGCTTTGACGTAACCGATTATGACATCGAGATATTCGACAGTCCCAGGGTGATGAGAGAACAGCTCAGGGCGAAGAATACGAACAACAAGTCGAGGATGATAGCTGGTTACTGCTATCCCTGGAACAGCAAGAACGACAAAACGAAGACGGACATCGTACTTGAAGACGGCTTCAGGGCACAGTGGAACTTCACGACAGACCAGTTCGCGACAGATCCCGACTCATTCGAACAGGTAGGCTGTATCCACTCGACACAGGGCCTCGA
>CAZKIT010000402.1:0-1075 GCA_964552905.1 uncultured Spirochaetaceae bacterium | reverse complement strand
TATTCTTCCCGTGGTTTGGTTAAACCACATGGAGAAAATACTACAATGAAAAAGAAATTTATCGTAATCGCACTTGCACTTCTGATGGTTGCTTCAGTTTTTGCTGATACTACTAACACTTCACCGGCAGGACAGGATGAACTTCCAGCTAGTACATCTACAAAGGTTACACTCACACTTGAAAAGAAACCTAAGTATATCTTTGGTATTACAAAGGGTGCTCTTGTACAGAATAACATCAGCGATGATGATCCTTCTTCAACGAAGATTGAAAATCAGGGAACTATTGCTCTTGAAAGAAATGCATTAACATTTAAGCAGTCGGGTACTGATACATATTATCTTTCATTCCTGCTTTACGAATACAATAAGGTAACGGTTTCGATGGCTCTCAGCGGAAACCTTCTTCATTCTGATTATGAAAGTCACTCGAGTGATGCTGCTTATTCTATTCCTTATCAGGTTACTGTTGCTGCAGGTAAAGATACAATTCAGACGAAAGGTGAGGGAAGTCAGAAATTTGCTTCAACAACACTTGTTTCGAGTGCAGATAGCAAGACATGGTCACATTCATACGATACAGCTACAACAAAGCTCGGTGAATATTCCTGGGCATCTCTCCAGCTCACATTTTCACCTGTTACAGGACAGACTGCACCGCTTAAGGACAAGGCTACAGGAACATTCACAAGTACAATCACATTTACAGTTACAGCTAACAGCTAAGGTTTTTTCATTAGGAATATATGGACACTTCTTCGGAGGTGTCCTTTTTTTCGTTACACAGTGATACTTTTTATCTAACAGTTGCACTTGAAACCAGGAAAAATGAAAGAAGTACAGCATAATATGACAGGCACCTTATCGATTGAATGCGATTACATTCCTTTACAATTCAGGATGAAAATTTATAAAGGATTCGCATCTAAACCGTTAAACTTGGATATATTCTTCTCTTCAGTCGTTTCTACCCTTTCCTAATGTCAAATTTCTAATTCCTTTTGTTTTCGAAAGTAACTTTAATTTTTGGACTTTTGTTTCTTCAATTCGTAAACTTTTTCTTTAATTTGTTAAA
>CAZKIT010000401.1:0-1076 GCA_964552905.1 uncultured Spirochaetaceae bacterium | reverse complement strand
AAGGACTACAAGGTTATCTGACAGACTGCCTGACACCATACACAAAAGGAACCTGCCTTCACATACATCGGAGGCAGGCTTCTTTTTTCTTTCGGCCATAGATATCAATTGCAGATAAGGTTTTCAAGCTTTATCTCCGTCCTGCTAGTCATCGACATAAGGCTTATGGTTCTGAATTTTCAGTATCACCATCTGCTGCAGCTGCACTTGCCTCAATCATCTGGGTGACAACATGGTTCATCTGCAAGGCATTCTGACTTGTGATGAGAGTGTGCCCGAGCCGGTTTTCAAGATCTTTTCTTGCATTTCCTGCAACGCTTCCTCCCTCCATGGCGACTTTTCTGCTCTCTTCGAATCCTTCCGGTTTCTTCTCTTGGGAGAGTTCTTTCGTAGCCACCTCTGCAAGCTGATTCAGAGTCAGTTCCGTCGTGCTCATGTTGTCTCTCAGACTTTCTTTCTTCAGGCCCTTGAGATTCTTGTATTGTCTTGTAGTCATACCGGACCATGCGCGTGTGATTTCATCTGTCAGAATGGCGTACTCTCTGCCCTGCTGGACGCCGCGGTCCTTCCACTCATCCGTAAGTTCCTTGCGTGCGGAGATTGCCTGCAGACGCTGGTTGATCCATTCCCGGGTGTATCCTTTCCTCTCATAAGTGGCAACAAGGCGCTCTGCGATAAGCTCAGGATCCATGGTTTCTTCTATCCTGTCACGTCCTACCTGTGCCAGCCAGACTTTGAATGGTTCGGCTTTTTTTGATGGTATTGACTGAATGATACGCAGGATCTGCTCTGTATTGGCAACATCCGTGCTGTATCTTTTGCCGTCTTTGGGAGATTTGAGTTTCAGTTGCTTACAGTTTGTAAGCAACTCATCGGCGCCTTCTTCTTTAAGTCGTTTTTTCAATACGGCCCAATAAGTGCTTGCACTACGCTGTGTAGTCTGTTCCGTTAATACGCCGACTACATCGACGATGGAGAAGTACCATTCTTCTTCCTCTTCGTTCCAAGCAGTTCTGATGGCCTGGTCTTCGAAAAGCTGAAGGTTCTCAATGTTCGACATGTCTGTTGCCTCCTTT
>CAZKIT010000400.1:0-1079 GCA_964552905.1 uncultured Spirochaetaceae bacterium | reverse complement strand
GGGAGAGTCGGTGTACGATACAAGAGGAATTTTTGTGTTGTAGAAATTTTCATTTAAGGTTTCGCTCTTTGGTTGTAGAATCATGGAATAGAGGAGGAGAAAAGCTATGAAGAAAGCTTTATTTTTGTTTCTTGTTCTTATTTTGTGTTTCAGCACTGTTTATGCGGCCTCTGGAGAAAGGATAATTACCGATGATTACGTGTATTATTATTCTGCAGACTTAGATGGGTACGTTGTCTATTGCCTAAATAAAGAGCTTACAGAAGCAACTATACAATCAAAAGTTGAAGGAAAAGATGTTGTCGCTATTGGAGATTACGCTTTTAAAGGGTTTTCAAAAATCGAATCGATTTCTTTGCCAAATACGATAAAGGAAATTGGAGAGTACGCCTTCTACAACTGTTACGGCCTTACCTCGATAAACATTCCGGACGATGTAACAAAAATTGGGGATTATGCCTTTTCCGGATGTTACAACCTAACATCAATAACCATTCCTAATGGCGTTACAAAAATCGGCAATTATACCTTTTACAATTGCGAAGGTCTGACTTCCATTAACATTCCAGACGGGGTAACAGCTATTGGTGATTGTGCTTTTAGAGAGTGCTACGGTCTAACTTCAATTAGCATTCCAAACGGTGTAACGGCTATCGGGTCAAATGCCTTTAACTCTTGTACTAGACTGACCTCGATAACCATTCCTAGTGGCGTAACAAAAATTGCTAAAGGAACTTTTTATAATTGCAGAGAACTGACTTCAATTAGTATTCCAGACGGTGTAACAGCTATTGGTGATAGTGCTTTTCGTAAGTGCGATAGTCTGACTTCAATCAGTATTCCAGAGGGTGTAACAACTATCGGGGAATGTGCCTTTTGCGACTGTTCTAGTCTGACTTCGATAACCATTCCTAGCAGTGTTACAAAAATTGGTAGAGATGCCCTTTACACTTCTTCGAAAAAGTTTCTTTGTCTATATGAATCTACAACCGAAAACTGGGGTATAATAAATATATCATCGTCCCCATATACTACAATTCTGTGCACTGATGGGATAGTTCGCGAGTGAAATATAAATC
>CAZKIT010000399.1:0-1085 GCA_964552905.1 uncultured Spirochaetaceae bacterium | reverse complement strand
ATGAAAATCGGAGGCGGCGATGCTGCGGCAAAGCAAAGCACATGTCCGCCGACAGCGAGTACTGTCATAACGATGCTGAAGGCTCTGTAATCACACCCTTCTCAACGAGAAATTCTTCGACAGTGTCGGCTGCAAGCCTGCAGAGTTCGGGACACGGACGCTTCGAGTAATATGCATGGTCCCTGGCATCGGGAGTGGGATTATCACGCTTATGGTCGAGGCCCAGGAGTTCACGGCAGACAATGGAGCCGGTCTCTTCTTCGAAGCGCTTTGCAAGTTCCTGGATGTATGCATACAGGACAGGTTTCTTCTCGTTCTCCTCGGGACCGCTGTAACCGAAGAAGTACGAGAGTACAATGAACATACCCGATACGGTACCGCATACCTCCCTCAGTCTCCCCATACCGCCGCCGAAGCAGCTGGTGGTGGACATGAGAAAAGAAAGCTTATCCTTATCAATCACATCATCGAAGGATAACAGCACGGACTGCGTACAGTTATAACCTTTGAGGAAATTAGCTTTAGCCTTTTCACCGCGTGTCATCTCTGAGC
Organism: uncultured Spirochaetaceae bacterium; assembly: GCA_964552905.1. GTDB lineage: Bacteria > Spirochaetota > Spirochaetia > Sphaerochaetales > Sphaerochaetaceae > Ornithospirochaeta. The sequence continues at coordinate 533 of CAZKIT010000399.1, read as the reverse complement.
CTCCAGAGGAAGGGCAAAAGTAACAAAGCCGTCAGAATAGAGAGTTCTGCCGTCCTTAACTTCCCCCGTAAGTTCATGTCTGATGATTCCCCTTGCAGTAGACTCCAGATGAGGAAGGATAGCAGGACTTACCTCACTCCTTCCGACAGCGGGGTAGATGACATCATATCTCTCACGGTAGTCTTTCATACGCTTTACGCTCATTAGATATGCGTGGACATCTGCAAACCCGGACGTGAGATCGATGACGGCATTGGTAATCGAGAGACCGCCGAACACAGCACCTGACTGATAGTCCAGAACAACAACCGAGCCCGGAGTTATACCCGGAAATGAGATGATTTCGATTTTCCTGTCTCCCAGGTCAATCACATCCCCGTCATAGACAGGCTTCACGATACCTACCCTCTCCATCCGGTTGTAATAGATGAAGCCGTCGGAGGGAGACATGTAGAAACGGGAGAACTCATCGTTGGAGCCGAGAAGTCTTTCCGAGCATGAAGTATCGAGAAGGCTGAGGTTGAGGTCACCGC
>CAZKIT010000398.1:0-1092 GCA_964552905.1 uncultured Spirochaetaceae bacterium | reverse complement strand
TTTTTCTTCTTGTTTGTGAGCTTGTTCAGAATGATGACCACGAGGCAGATGATTCCCATCGAGAGAGCAAGTAAGCCCCATGCAAGGAAGCCGTACTTGACAGCTTCACCAACTGACTGAACTGCATTTGATGTTACATGAAAACCGAACATTTCTAGCCTCCTTTATTTGAACATCGAGAGAATCAGGCCGCCTGCGAGGACGGATCCGATCTGACCGGCGACGTTTGCACCGAGTGCGAACGGCAGAAGATGATTCTGCTTGTTTGCTTCCTGACCGACCTTCTGGACAACACGCGATGACATCGGGAATGCCGAGATTCCGGCGCCTCCGATGAGCGGATTGACCTTGTGTTCCTTCGGAAGGAAGATGTTGACTATCTTGATGAAGAATACGCCGCATGCAGTGTCGAAGATGAATGCGAGAAGACCGAATGCGATGATCATGAGTGTCTGGACATTGAGAAGTGCCGGACCGCTCATCATCGGTGCGATTGCAAGACCGAGAAGCAGTGAGATAAGCGGGGAGAGGATGTTCTGTGCAGCAAGTGACAGTGAATCGAGGACTCCGCATTCCCTCAGGAGGTTACCGAACATGAGCATACCGACGAGTGCCGCCGAGTCCGGAGCCATTACAGAGCAGATGATGGATACTGCAATCGGGAAGATGATCTTTGTCGATTTCGATATCGCGCCTGCGCGGTATGTCATCTTCATTTCCCTTTCCTTCTTTGTTGTTGTGAGCTTGAGAACCGCCGGCTGGATGATAGGAACCAGTGCCATGTAGCAGTAGGCTACGATGAGGATGGGGGCGATGAACTGGCTCTGCAGTACCTGGCTTACGAGAATTGCCGTCGGGCCGTCTGCTGCGCCGATGATACCGATGGATGCTGCGTCCTTGAGCGGGAAGAAGAATGATGCGAGCATCATCGAGAGGAAGATTCCTCCCTGTCCTGCAGCTCCGACGAAGATGAGCCAGGGTTTCTGGATGAGCGGACCGAAGTCAATCATTGCTCCGATTCCGATGAAGAGAAGAAGCGGGAACACCTCTCCGTTCTCGATACCGAATTCATAGAGAACCTTGAAGATGCCG
>CAZKIT010000397.1:0-1093 GCA_964552905.1 uncultured Spirochaetaceae bacterium | reverse complement strand
CATGTTCCCCTGCTCTTTTCGCCGATGCCGGAGAACTTTGAATTATCAGCAAATAAGTGTTGCAAAAAAAACATCTTCTATGTTATTGTGTTACGGAGAAAGCAAATCTCTATGGATGGAAGGAGAAAGTTTATGAAAAAATCTCTTATCGTATTATCAATGGTATTGCTTGCTGCAATGCTGTTCGTATCATGTGAAAACAAGCCCAAGGGATACACGGTAACCTTTGACAGCACCGGAGGCTCGGCTGTGTCTTCACAGCTTGTCGAGAAAGGCGGAAAGGCAACAGTACCGGCAAATCCGACTCATACAGGCTGGGGACTTCTCAGATGGTCTGCCACCGAAGACGGAACAGAGGCATTCGATTTCGAAAACACTGAAATAACCGCAGATATTACTCTCTATGCAGTATGGCAGAAATCATATAATGTCGGCGACAAAGGTCCTGCAGGCGGTTACATCATCTATGACGTGGATGCTGATAACGAGTCCGGTGATGCTGATAATCTCAAGTCTGCTGACTGCGGATGGAAATATCTTGAAACCAATACAGATTATATTGGTGGCAATTCAGCTCAATATTGTACCGAAGCCACCGGTTCGTTTGGAACAGGGACAGCAATCGGAGACGGAAAGAGAAATACCGAAGAATGCCTCAACGGGGAAAAGTTCCCATTGGCAAAGCTGTGTGCCGATTACAGTGTTAAAACCGATTCAGGAATCACCTTTGACGATTGGTTCCTTCCCAGCATAGAAGAACTGAAGACGGCAATTTCTTCGGGAAAAATGACACTGTTCCTTTCATTTCAGTACGCATCCAGTTCTGAAGCAGCGGGGAACAAATATCATCTCATATATTATAGCAGTAGCGATAGTATCAATGACTACACCTTTGCTTACAGCTACCTTTCTTATGCAGTTCCTGTCAGAAGTTTTTAATCGTAGCTGACAATTTCTGTATCAATTCGTCATATTCAGGCTCTCTGCCTCACGGCGGAGAGCATTTCTTTTGCTCATCATCATGTTCTCCTGTTCTTGTCGCCGATGCCGGACGAACTTTGAATTTTCAGCAAATAAGTGTTGCAAAAAAAAC
>CAZKIT010000396.1:0-1099 GCA_964552905.1 uncultured Spirochaetaceae bacterium | reverse complement strand
CGGCAGAACCAAGCGGCAAGCCCTCGCTGCCGCTTGATTCGTTCACCGAATAGGATAGAATGTCATCTGTGGTCAAGCTAATCTGTGTGCCGCTTGATAGAGTAATGACACCCTTCAAATCCAATGACCTTACTTGTTTGTTGTATGTCAGTGCCATAGGCGTTTACTCCTCAATCAGATTCACAGTATAGTTATTCCACAGGATTCCATTACCGTGGAGATTGTAGGAATACATCGGTACTTTGCGATCGCCTGCATAGAAATGTGCCGTCCGCATAGTACCTTCGTATGGGTCTGGATACCGAACATAGAAGAACTCGCTCTTGATGCCCTGCAATACTTTCTGGACATTCGAGCCGTCAGTAGCAGGCCATTCAAGTTCAAGTTTTCTCTTGGCAGTAGCACCGCCACAGATGCGGTCACGCAGCATCTTGCCGCTTGCCGACCTTGTGGTTGTCTCTGCGTCAATATCCATCAGATTGACCGTTAGTTTTGTGGGACAAGGGAGCGCAGTCAGCGCGGCTTCCGTCTCTCCAACTTGAATCAATGCTTCCTGTGCCATCCTTAATCACCTCATGTTAGAATTGAATTGCAGGCTTGCCGCTGCGCTGCGTCTCTTTGTTGATAGACGTTGCAAGCTGCTTGCCATCCAAGTACGTTGCGCCCAGACCCGATGCCTTGATCCCTCGGACGATTGCGCTTGCCAAAGCTTCGGTATCATAGCTGTTGCCCTGACCGTACTTGTCCATGTACTTGAAGATTGCATCGCCGATCTGGTCTTGGTTCGCTACCGCAGGCTGATTGCCGATTCGACCGACAAGCTCCTGTCTGCCGTTTTCATTCGCCATGAAGAGGTCACCCGAAGAGGGGAAGCCACCTTTGGCAAACTGCGACAAACGAAGCAGATTGCTGATTTTGGTCTGGGTGCTTGAATCTGCTGCCGACTTCAATTCAGTCAGGAAGCTCTTTGCACCGCTCGTCAAGCCAGCTTTAATCTTGACAGTGATTGTTACACCGCTCAAAGCATTAACAGCATCCTTGACCTTCTTCAAGCCGTTCAGCACATTGGTCGTGTTCTTTGTGTACAGCGTGACGGTCT
>CAZKIT010000395.1:0-1101 GCA_964552905.1 uncultured Spirochaetaceae bacterium | reverse complement strand
ATCATCTATTTTTCCAAACTTAATATTGAGCATGTTCAATTCCTTTTGGGCATTAATGGATAAATTTATAAATTTTAGCAGGAGTCCTTGCCAAGACTACCTTAGAGTTTTCTGTCGTTCTCATAATATCAGCCTCCCTGGAATGTCCGGAAGGCTGAAAGATAAAAAGACTGTTGTTTCGATATGTCTGTCTACAGCTTTATCATCAGGGATGAAGTAATAAACTGTCAACTGTCTTCTTCCGTTAATATCATTTATGACATCCGGAAAGGACACAGCGTTGTCTGGGTTTCACTCCCGGCTTTCTGTTCTGCTTTCCGCTTCTCTCTGCTCTCAGGTCTTGGAAAAGTACGGCTTCTTATCCGGCAATCTTCTTTACGGAAGCCGGCGTGTGCTTCGCCATACCCCTGATTTGGGGTAGAAAAAAAATTGGAGTCCCCTCGCCCTTCCATTGCTCACGAAAGCAAGCTGAATATCCGGGAAAGGTTGATGATAAGGGAGATATACAGCGGTATTGAATACCGCTCTCTTGCCCCCCTTTTCTTCTCTCGGCTGAAAACCGCTGAATGCTATTATCTCACAGATGGAGTAAGTATTCAAACCTATTTCTGTCTATTAGGACAGAATTTGTAATTCTAACCAAGTAACTTATTTTATTTTAAGGAGTTGAATTTAACAGAAATCTTAATTCGATATTATGGAGCTTCGAGACGATGGCTACTACTTTCTCATATTATTCCTTATATCTTCTCTATCTCCCGAGGGATCAATGTGACAGCAATTGAAAAGTTCAGTCTGCAGTATTTCTTGCACCGGAAAGTCCTCTTGCCTTAATCATTTCCTTCTCAAGTCTGATGGCTTCTGCCCTCATTGCTTCATCATCAGGCTTCGGAGAATTCAGAATCTGTTTGAAGATGGCTCTGCCAAGCTCCGTCGGCAGATTAGTCATACATGGTTGGCCGTATCTAGTTGAATACATAATCTACCTCCACGCTCATCAATTCACTTTCAGATAACGTCTTACAAGACAAATATGTTATCTGCTTTTTACCTTACATGCCATTTCTGAAATATAGTAGCCTCATGTTTCAAATACTTCGA
>CAZKIT010000394.1:0-1101 GCA_964552905.1 uncultured Spirochaetaceae bacterium | reverse complement strand
TTGAAGAGGACAGAGGGTTCGGCATCAAGAAGATAGCGGAGAGCAAGGGAGTCATCTGTGCAATCATCCCGACAACGAACCCCACGAGCACCGCGATCTTCAAGGCACTCATCGCCCTCAAGACACGCAACGCCATCATCTTCAGTCCCCATCCGAGAGCAAAGAAATGCACGGTCGATGCGGCGAGAACGGTACTTGAGGCAGCCGTCAAGGCAGGAGCACCGGAGAACATCGTCGGCTGGATAGATGATCCCACGCTCGAGAAGACCGACTATCTGATGAAGCATCCGGAAGTGAATCTCATCCTCGCCACCGGCGGTCCCGGCATGGTGAAGAGTGCATACTCCTCGGGTAAGCCCGCCATCGGAGTGGGTGCGGGAAACACGCCCGCCCTCATCGACGAGAGCGCGGACCTCAGAATGGCCACGGCATCGATTCTTATGTCGAAGACATTCGACAACGGCATGATCTGCGCGTCCGAACAGACAATCGTATGTCACAGGAACGTCTACAAGGAGATGAAGAAGCTTCTCCAGGAAGAAGGCGCTCATTTCCTCTCGAAGGAGGAGGCGGCAAAGCTCTCCCCCATCATCCTTGACCCGAAGAGAGGATCGGTCAACCCGGCAATCGTCGGACAGCCGGCAGTGAAGATTGCCGAAATTGCAGGATTCGAAGTGGATCCGAAGACGAAGGTTCTCATCGGGGAAGTGAAGAGAATCACCATGGACGAACCGTTTGCACACGAGAAGCTCTCCCCTGTACTCGGCATGTATGAATGCTCCTCGTTCGAGGAAGGATGCAGGATGGCGGCCTCTCTCATCGCACTCGGCGGCTTCGGTCACACATCGGTTCTCTACTGCGACGAGAAACAGGACGACAAGGTCAACATGTACGGAAGAATAGTGAAGACGAGCCGTGTTCTTATAAATATGCCGGCATCTCAGGGTGCCATCGGAGACATCTACAACTTCCGCCTCGAACCGAGCCTCACACTCGGCTGCGGAAGCTGGGGCAACAACTCCATCAGCGAGAACGTTGGCCCGAAACACCTTCTGAACGTCAAGACTGTTGCTGAAAGGAGAGAGAATATGCTCTGGTTCA
>CAZKIT010000393.1:0-1106 GCA_964552905.1 uncultured Spirochaetaceae bacterium | reverse complement strand
TGGCGGAAGCCCTTTGTGATTATGCACTCGAAGGTATCGGGGGTGGATGTTCTTCTGACTGCAGTAGTGTATTTTTCGCCGCTCTGGTATCGTCTGTTCGTGAGGACGGGACGCACCGAGGCTCCCTTCTCTCCGTAGGTGCGGAAGTATGATGTTATCTGGAGTGTGTTTTTTTGGAAGGTGTACGGGAAGGGTTCGAAGCCGGGAAGAGCGTTGTCCTTCGCCGTCGTTGCTGCAAGGTAATGCTTCTCGATGAGGTTGTTCTTCTGCGCTGAGATGAGTTCAGCGTAGGCTTCATCGTTTCTTGCGCAGAGAACGATTCCCGATGTCGGGGTATCGAGGCGGTGGATGATTCCGCCTTCCCATTCGTTCAGCCCCTTCACTCTCCTGACTTCGGGATAATTTTCTGCGATTTTCGTCAGCAGAGAATCCCCCTCACTCTTTCTCTTGAGGGGGACTGTTGCAAGGCCCTTCTCCTTGTAGAATGCGAGAAGGTCCCTGCTCTCGAATATAAGCTCAGTCGTTCTTCCTAACTCTTGCATAGAGTCTGATGAGATACATGAGGATGTTGATGAAGTCGAGGTAGAGCTCGAGTGCTCCGAGAATCGAAATCTTATTCAGTTCGCTCTCGTCCATCATCGTTCCGTAGCTGTTGTTCATCTCGAGGACCTTCTTTGTATCCCACGCGGTGAGAAGCGTGAAGATGAGGACTCCGCAGATGCTGATGAGAAAATCAAGACTCGAGGAGCCGAGGAACATGTTGACAAGTGATACGATCATGAGGCCGATGAGCGCCATGCACAGCCAGCCTCCCCACCCCTTGACGGATCTCTTTGTGAATACTCCGTAGAGAGAGGCAATGATGAATACGGCTGCCGTCGTTCCGAGTGAAAGCGGAAGGATGTTCGTTCTTGCGTAGCATACGACGACGGATGAAAGCATGAGGCCGTTTATCGCACTGTAGCCGTAGAAGAGCGCAATCGCCGCTCCCTGGCTGAGCTTTTCAATCCGTGCTGAAAGCACTATCGCCATCACAAGCTCGGCTACTACAAGTGCTATGATGAGCACAGGATTCGTATAGAGCACTCTGATGAGGGACTCGCTTG
>CAZKIT010000392.1:0-1106 GCA_964552905.1 uncultured Spirochaetaceae bacterium | reverse complement strand
GGTATCGTACGCTCCTTCTTGCCTTTACCGACAAGCTGGACAAACGGGAACTCGTCATCAAGATAGACATTGCCGATGGTGAGAGTGGCAAGTTCCGAAACACGCACTGCAGTCTCGTAGAGCATGAGAATAATCAGCTTGTCCCTCTTTCCCTTCTTCGTATCCGGACAGGAATCAATGATGAGCTTCACCTGCTCGGAAGTGAGCCACTCCTTTATCTTCTTCACCGTCTTGTAAGGCTTCACCCTCTTGAGAAGGGTGGCGACGGAGGCGAGAGCGACATCCTGCGTCACGCAGTAGTCGACGTAGCCACGGAGATCATTAAGGCGGTGGTTGCACGTCTCCTCGGAGTTTCCTCTGTCGCTTTTGAGCCACTCGAGGAAGTTGTAGGCTGTATCGGCAGTGAATTCCGTGAACTTGAATTTCGTGAAATCCTTTCCAGTAGCTTCTAGCCAATCCTTGAAGATGGTGAGAGTATTTCTGTAGGAGCTTATTGTATGTACGCTCCTGCCACGTTTGGGGAGGTAGTCCTGCAGAAACAGTAAGGAATGGTCAAGAAAGTAAATTTTAGTGTTGCTCACAGCTCTACCTCCCTTCCTAACGAATCCATTTCCATCATGGTCCTTACAGACTCCTCACGCGGGTTGCGCATGCTGTAATAGTAGTAGGTCTCGTTGATGCTCGTATGGCCGAGGTATTTGCTCAGGACAGGCACCATAACCTTGAAGTCCAGTCCTTCCTTTGCCCATTCGTTTATCCTTCTGACGACGAATGCGTGTCTGAGGCTGTGAACGGTAGGCCATTTACCTTTCCAGTCAGGAAAACATTCACTCCACCATAAATGGAAGTTGTTATCAAGACTTCCTTTCCAAAGGTGTTTATCCGCAACGCATCCCGGAAAGAACCATTCTCTCGAAGGTACGAGATTATCCATGTATCTGTCGTACCTGACAAGGAGAGCTCTGAAATCCTCAGCAACATAAACATAGCGGTCCTTGTCGCCTTTGGACTTCTTTATGTACAGCCTACCACTGTTCAGGTTCACATCTTCTCTTTTCAGCATAACGACTTCATTCAGCCTGAGCCCGCAGAAGTAGTAGAGACGG
>CAZKIT010000391.1:0-1120 GCA_964552905.1 uncultured Spirochaetaceae bacterium | reverse complement strand
AGTTTTTCAATCATAAGAATTCTGATTTTAATGATGTTATTAGTTTTCTAATGTATTTGACCAGTCGGATGCAAAATTACGAGCCCGCATCAGATCATGGCACCTAAAACATTGCAAGCAACGGATGTGTTTGTTTCAAAAAACAAATTTACAACATTTTGCAACTATAAATACATCATTATATACCTGTCGTATCGTTTTGGTTGTATCCGCTAAGGTATACATTTACGCGAAGACGATGTAGATTGCGCAGAGCAGCAGGGGCGGGCAAAAGGCTTGGAGGCATAATCTTGAAGGGCTATGGGCGGTAACCTTAGATATCTGCAGGGTTGTTCTCTGCATCAAGGTTTGTGTTGACAAGTTACAGATTCCCCGGCAAAATCAGCCAACAAATCCGGAAAATTTCGTATTTTAGCGGTATTAAAACGTATGTGTTCTATGATAAAAGACATCGCACTGGTGGCTCACGATTCCCGCAAGGCGGAACTTCTGAGCTGGGTTAAATATAATGCGGGCGTGCTGAAGAATTGCCGCCTGTACTGCACAGGAACTACAGGCCGGCTCGTAAGGGGGACATTGGCCGAAGTCCTGGGAGAGGAGACACCTGAAGTTATCTGCAAGCTCAGCGGTCCGCTCGGAGGCGACTTCGAGATCGGAGCGATGATTGCGGAGGGGTCGATCGATATGCTGGTCTTCTTCTGCGACAACCTCATTATGCAGGGCCACCAGAACGATGTGATGGGACTCGTGCGGCTTGCGTCGCTCTACAACATTCCTTTCGCGACGAACCGGAGCACGGCGGATTTCATCATCGCTTCACCGCTTTTCACAGATCCTGAGTATCAGAGGATTATACCGGGATGCATCGAGGCGTACAAGACCCGCAAGCTTCAGTAGGCACATTTTGTTATGGAATATTTGTCGAAGGAGCGGTACGACGAGATTGCCGCGGAGCTTAATAAACTCATAAATGTGGATTATCCTAAGATCAAGGATGATCTTGTCGAGGCGCGTGCGCAGGGGGACCTGAGCGAGAATGCAGGATACAGAGCTGCACGCAGGGCGCAGGGCAAGGCCATAAGCAGAATCAAGTATCTGCAGAAGGTGCTTCAGTATTCCC
>CAZKIT010000390.1:0-1121 GCA_964552905.1 uncultured Spirochaetaceae bacterium | reverse complement strand
GAATCTTCATGTTCTCCTTGCTGAGCTCTCTCGCGATTTCGGTGAACTGCTTGTGGCCCACCGGCATTTCGGAGATGACCATGTTGCGGTCTATATGGACGCCCATCTTCTCGATTGACTCCTCGGCAATCCTGTCCATCTCCCTGCGGTCGAGCTGATTGAGCCTCCTTCCGAAGATATTCGCGACGAACGTCGGCTTTTCGCTTTCCCTGTTGAGAACGATGTTCTCGGTAGCCGTGAAACCGGGGATGAGGGAGAATTCCTGATGAACCATTCCTATTCCGGCTTCAAGTGCGTCAAACGGTGTATTGAAGTGGACTCTCTCGCCGTCAATGAAGATGTCTCCGCCGTAGCCGCCGGTTTCTCTGATGACATCCATGCCGAAGAGAATCTTCATGAGGGTGCTCTTACCAGCACCGTTCTCTCCGACAAGGCCGAGCACCTGTCCCTTCTCCATGGTAAAGTTGATGTCTGAAAGAACCTTGTTTCCGAAGAAGTCCTTGCTGACGTTCCTTACCTCCAGTAAAGGAGCTTTGTTATCCATAATATCTACTCCAGTGTTTTAAATTTTCAGATCGAGGGAGGATTATCTTCCCTCCGTCTGAAAATTTAAGAAAGGAAGGCCTTTGCCGGCCTTCCTCTCCATTGTCCCTGAAGGGAGTCTTACATTGTTGTGTAAGCCCAGTCCGGAACTTCGACTTCTGTCGAATGCATATAGTGGTCTCCGTCCTTGCCCATGATATATGTATCCTGGTAAACGAGGAAGACGTTGTCGAGCTTGACGCCTGTCGAAGCGTTGACATAGTTGGCTCCGTTCCAGCTTGCTTCCGGTGAGTAAACCTTGTAAGCCGCTGCAAGGTCATCCATGTCGAGAAGTTCGCTCTTTCCTGTGATGACGTTGTAAGCATGCTCAGCAAGACCAGCGGAAACTGTGTAGCCGTATGAGTAAGCCCATGTTCCGAATCTTCCTGCACCGCCGTTTTCAACGATTGCAGCTTCAACCTTAGCAAGGATTGCCGGGAAGTCACCTGCCTCTGCTGTGAGGTCAAGTCCGAGTGCTCCAGGATATCCCATGAGAGGTGACGGAAGGTCAGCTTCGATGAAGTAGCCGCCGTATGTGA
>CAZKIT010000389.1:0-1133 GCA_964552905.1 uncultured Spirochaetaceae bacterium | reverse complement strand
GGTAGAGTCTTTCCTCCCTCGTGAAGTCGTCGATTACACAGAGTGAACGTCCTTCAAAATTCTTCATCTTTCAATCTCCTATGCAAAAAAAATACCGGTCACAAATACCGGTATCCTGATGCTCTATCTTATAATGTATGAAAATCGCCTGGTCATCTTTTTCATTTGACGAAAAGATAGCAGAGGGGAGAAAAAAACTCAAGAGTTCCGCACTTTTTTTTCAAATACAGAGAGAATCTTCTTCCTTTTCCGATGCGGGAAATGTAAAATAACCGAAAAGGTCTTCAGAGAAAGACCGAAGGGGTAATTTCATGAAACGAACACTTATTGTACTCTCACTGCTGGTACTCCTGCTTCTCGCAGGATGTAAGCCGAATGCATCTGATGATATTGTACTGAGGGTAACTGTCGACGATTTCCTCGCATCCTATGATGCCGCTCATTTTATCTTTGACGGTCTTGCCTCCTCCCAAAGCGGCATATTCGGTAATCTTGCGTTTGACGGGACAGAGATGGAACTTTCCACTGCCGATGAGGATACTTACAAGAAAAATCTCACTTCTCTTTTCACAAAGGATAACTCAAGACTCAACGTTACGAGAATCGTGAATGCGGAAGGCTCCAGAACCGCTACAAGAGATGATTCAGGTACCCACTTCACCGTTGAGGTGAAAGACGCGAATGTCGTCTTCGAGTATACGAAGCAGACTTATTCCGAGGGAGAAGGATGGACGGATGCTGAAGGCGCCACTTCGACGACAGGCTATCTCCGCTTCTCGGGTAAGCAGTACAGGGAAAAGGTCGCAGACAGAGGCGGTGATCCGGAAACCATTATCTATACATATTCAGACATAAAGCTCAGTGTGACCAACCTCACCGGTGACGGATACTGTGATGTTTCCAGCTCTGACGTGAAATCCTATTATGACATCTCCTGGAAGGTTAAGCTCAGCTCAACGGATTCTTATCCCGTATACTGGGCAAAATGCGTGAATACAGATATGTCGGACGACGACATAAAGAAGATTCATGATCACATCTACAGACTCGGATGAAAACAGCCGGAAACAGAATGACAGGGCCGCGCAGAAATGTGCGGTCTTTCATATCAGGCGGGGATGATGTAGAATCTG
>CAZKIT010000388.1:0-1135 GCA_964552905.1 uncultured Spirochaetaceae bacterium | reverse complement strand
GTTTCGGGGCGGAGAAAATCGAATTTGCATCACGCACCTTCTTTTTCAGTGTGACGAGACACATGCAGGAGATGCTCCACTCCTTTGATACTCTCTCCAGCATGACCACTTTATCGGGAACAGAGGGGGACAGGGAAAGGGGATATTATCTCCTGAGCTCGATTATGGAGGAGGCGATTGCCTCGAGCCAGATGGAGGGGGCCTCCACAACACGAAAGGTTGCGAAGGAAATGCTTCTCAAGCAGATCAAGCCCAGGGACAAGAGTCAGCAGATGATTCTGAACAACTACAACACAATCCGCTATCTTGTGGAGCATAAGGATGACACTCTCACCCCGGAGCTTCTGCTGGAGATTCAGAGACAGATTACCCACAGAACTCTTGATGATTCTCTTGATGAAGGACGTTTCCGGACTGACAACAACATATTCGTAGTAAACGGGATGACAGGCGAGACTGCGCACGAGCCACCGTCACACACGGTAATCAGTGAAGCGGTCAGCAGAATATGTTCCTTCACGGAGAATGATGAACCATTCATCCATCCTGTCATCAAGGCAATCATAATCCATTTCATGATTTCCTATCTTCATCCTTTTGTTGACGGAAACGGAAGAACGGCGCGATCCATCTTCTACTGGTATATGCTGAAGAAAGGATACAGAATGACGCAGTATCTTTCCATTTCGCGCATAATCTACAGAAGCAAGGGCCGTTATGAGAAGGCATTCCTCTATACGGAACATGATAATCTGGATCTGGGATATTTCATCCAGTACAATCTGAAAGTGCTGCTTCAGGCCTTTGAAGAACTCAGACAGTATATCGAACGCAATCAGAAACAGGAGAATGCTTTCCTGACGCAGGGAATTCCCGGTCTCAATGAACGCCAGATGAAGATTCTGAAGATATGCTCGGACAAACCTTCCTCAGTCTTCACAAGCAAAGATCTGGAAACTCTCTTCGGCGTATCTGTCAAGACGGTGCGTTCTGATCTTGAGGGGCTCGCGGATGCCGGACTCATGGAAAGGGTCGCACTCAACAGAAGACTTACCGGATATACCAGAAGCAGTAACTACGAGGAAAGAGTGAAGGAACTGAGAAAACGGTAGACAATTTCTTCGGCTACATGGAC
>CAZKIT010000387.1:0-1137 GCA_964552905.1 uncultured Spirochaetaceae bacterium | reverse complement strand
TGCAGTCATTGATACTGAAGATTCCGTTTTGTATTCCCGTTGCGTACCCGCTCATGCGTGATGCGTAATCGCCTCTGAGGAGCCCGTCGACATTGAACTTGAAGAACAGCGTCTTCTTCTCCTCGGGAGTAAACAGAGCTCGTCCGAGGTTCTGCTCCCATCTGATTACCCAGGGGTCGAGTGTGTACTTAACGAACTCAAGACTCTGCTGTTCAATATTTGAGAAGGATGATTTCTCCAAATCCCCGACCATATGAGGCGGTACACGGAAGATACGGGCTATCTCGTTCACCTGGAACTTTCTCGTTTCGAGGAACTGAGCTTCGTTGGGTGAGATGGAAATCGGTGTATACTTCATTCCTTCTTCGAGAACCGCTACCTTGTGTGAGTTGCTGCTTCCGCCGTAGGCTGCATTCCAACTGTCTCTTATACGCTCCGGGTCTTTGAGAATTCCGGGGTGTTCGAGAACACCGGAAGGAGATGCACCGTTCGCGAAGAACTTCGCTCCATACTCCTCACAGGCTATTGCCATACCGATTGCGTTCTTCGCCATGGCTATCGGGGAGTATCCGACGAGGCCGTCGAATCCGAGTCCCGGGATATGCAGAACGTCTGACGGCTTTAAAATCACCGTCGTTGACTTCTTCGCTGTAGCCTCGTCCTTACTCATTGAGTACGTGTAGTAGAGGTGCCCAAGGTCGTCCCTGTCGACTCGCATCTTGTTCGGCATGAGAGGATATAAAGCTACGATTTCGCCCTTGCCGTTTCTGATAATCTGAGCGTAGGCATTTCCCCATAAGAGGAGATGCGTCATCAGAGTCTCTCTGAAGACAAAGCTCGTCATTTCCGGATTCGGTTCGTCGTGGAGCAGAGTGTACAGTGTGTGGTCTGTGGCCTTCGTCTTGTTACCGTCGCTCTCGTACCTGTAGAGGTGTAACGGAAGTCCGGCTACCGCTTCACTCAGGATTCGGACGCAGGCGTACACTGCTGTCATCTGCATGGCTGAGTGTTCGTTTACAGGTTTACCTGAGGTTGACTGCCCCAGATAGAATGCGTATCCCTGACCGACAGTAGCGTTCTTGGGCTTGTCGCGGGATTTGAAAATACTGAATATGCTCAATTCTGCCTCCTTTCGGG
>CAZKIT010000386.1:0-1141 GCA_964552905.1 uncultured Spirochaetaceae bacterium | reverse complement strand
CGGGGGAGAAACGGAGTGTTCCCGTCGGGAATGTTCCGAGTGCCCTGTGTGCCATCGGTGCACAGTGGAGACCGACGCGTGTTTCGATGTTTCCTCTTTCGAGCAGCTCTGATGATATTGCTGCAATGTCGTGCTTCGACGAGACGACAGATACAACACCTGTTCTTATGTCATCCATTCCTGCACCTTTTATCGTAAGGGACGGTATTCCCATAATCCCTTCCATGAGACGGTGTGTCATGCGGTGGCAGTTGTCTCTGAGGAGGGAGAGGTTGGAGAGAGTGTAGCGGAGGGCACATGCGGTACCCACAAGCCCCGGAAGATTCTCCGTTCCTGCTGTCAGTCTGTCGGGAAGAGAGGAAGGAATGAGAATGCTGTCGCTTTCGCTTCCCGTTCCTCCTGCGATGAGCGGAGGAATCGTAAGGGCGGTATCTTTCCTGAGAATCACTCCTCCGACTCCCTCGGGACCGAGGAAGGACTTGTGACATGTGAAGCAGACTCCGGTGAGGTTGTACTTCTCCATATCGAGCGGGATGAATGGCGAGGACTGTGCCGCGTCGACGAAGAACATGAGATTATGCTTCTTCACGAATTCCGCTACAGGGGTAAGGTCCTGCACAGCTCCGCTTACATTGCCGGAATGGCAGACTATGACGGCCTTCGTGTTCTTCCTTACAAGTTCTTCGAGGTGTGTGCAGTCACAGTAACCTCTGCTGTCACACGGGATGAGGGAATACTCTGCACCGCACTGCACGAGCGGGCGCATCACTGCATTGTGTTCCGCTCCGGATACGATTACATGGTCTGTGCTCTTCAGCAGTCCCTTCATCACCATGTTCAGTGCTTCTGTGACGTTATTGGTGAAGCATACGCACTCGGGATGATTATAGTTATAGAGAGTGCCGATCATCTCCCTCAGGCCGTATATTGTCTCGAAGAGCGAGAAGGAGAGGGCGCTTTCGGTACGGTTTGGATTGACGACACCGTTCTCGATGAAGTCCTTCATGCTTTCCCCGACGCCGGGTGCCTTGGGCCAGGATGTGGCCGCATTGTCCAGATAAATCCTCTTCATGGAGAGAATGTTATCACAGCCGATGGCAGTTGAAAAGTTCATCATCCGGAGAGAAAACAGGCTCTGCCG
>CAZKIT010000385.1:0-1143 GCA_964552905.1 uncultured Spirochaetaceae bacterium | reverse complement strand
CTCCGTCGATGTTGTCGAAGAGCTGCTCGTCGTTGACTGTTCCGAGTGTTGTTACAGCAAGGGACTGTGTCTCACCGCGTGTGAAGAGTGCCGAACCGTGAGTGCACGGAAGAACGCCGACTTCACATGTGATAGGTCTGATTTCGGTAACCTTTCTGCCGTCTGTTCTTACACCGTCGTTGAGAATGGAGGATCTGAGGATGTTGTACTCCATGTCTTCGAACATCTTGTCGACCTGGCCGGGCCTCTTCTCGTCTTCAGCGATGAGTGAAGCGAACTTCTCCTTTACCTGGGCATGAACGGCGCTGAGTGCATTTCCTCTGTTCATCTTGCCCTTGACGAAGGATGCTTCCTTTTCCAATGGATAAGCGAATTCCTTGACAGGTTCGAGCCATGTAAGATCCTCGTCTGCTATTTCCATGAGAGGAAGCTTCTCCTTGCCGCAGAGCTCTCTCATCTTTGTCTGTGCCTCGCAGATTTCCCTGATTACGGGCTGTGCTGCTGCGATAGCGCCGAGCATATCATCTTCGCTGACTTCGTGTGCGCCGCCTTCGACCATCGTGATTCCGTCATGTGTACCTGCAACGACGATGTCGAGTGCAGCCTGGGGAATCTGCTGGAATGTCGGGTTGACGACGAACTCGTCACCGATCTTTGCAACTCTTACTGCTGCGATAGGTCCGTAGAACGGGATATCGGAGATTGTGACAGCACAGGATGCCGCGTTGATGGCGACTACATCCGGTGTATGGATCATATCTGAAGATACGACTGTCGGGACAATCTGAATCTCTCTTCCGAATGCCTTGTCGAAGAGAGGTCTCATAGGTCTGTCGATGAGACGGGAAACGAGGATTTCCTTGTCCTTCGGCTTGCTTTCTCTCTTTAAAAATCCTCCGGGGATCTTGCCTGCTGCATAATACTTCTCGTTGTACTCGACAGATACCGGTACGTAATCGATCGGTTCTGAGGGAGCTTCACCGCAGCATACTGTTGCGATGACGACGGAACCGGCATATCTGGCGAAGACACAGCCGTTGGCCTGCTTGCCGATCTTGCCGCTTTCGAAGACAAGGTCGATTCCACCCACGTTCACGCTTACTGATGTTAGATTTGACATTACTTTCCTTCTTTCTTTCTTTT
>CAZKIT010000384.1:0-1146 GCA_964552905.1 uncultured Spirochaetaceae bacterium | reverse complement strand
CGACTGCTCCGAAAAAGAATCCCGCGTCATCATCAAGAATGCAGAGAACCTCAAAACTCTGATGAAGAAGTATCTGCAGAAGTAGACTTTTGAGCAAAAAAAATCGGCACGAGCTTTTTAGGGCCCGTGCTTCTTCGTTATTTGAGTGTGTTTCCACTACTCCATTTCTTTAATGCCTCGAGACAATCATGGAGCATCGTTATAACACCCATACGCTCATCGGCTACATATCTCTTTCCGTCGAGTTCATCAAGAAGATACGACTTGGAGATTTTTATCACTTCGTTAGAAAAATCACTCGATTCCCCTTTCCACGCAAACCATGAGTCGATGTTCTTTCTCGCTTCCTCCTGAGCTACGCTTATAAGAGCTGCAAGCTCAGGACCGCTGACATGAACCATGCCGTCATCCTCAGCAGAGACAGGGAACACTCTCTCGAGCATCTTCGTTGCCTCCTCGACAGTCTGTTCTTCAAGATAGACTCTGAGGAGAGACGCAACGAGCGTATCCTTCGGCTCCGTAACGTACTCGGCAATTATAATATCGTATAAAACTTCTTTATCCATTTCTCTTGCTCCTACGGCTCTGACTTTATCATAGTCATAAACCTCTTGTTCAATAAAGCCTGACTTTAAAAAGTCCCGCTTTTATAACTCCGGCCTTAGATCTTCTTAACAACCGTCACTTTCTTCCCGTCCACCGCGACTCTGCTTACCTCGCAGGAGAAGCGTCCTTCGTCAAACTCCTCCCAACCGAGGTCGGCGGTGATGAGAGAAAGGAGCTCGTCCTCTTTGATAGTATCTGCCTTGCACTTGTTCGCGCCCTTTTCATTGAAGCGCTTACGACACATCCACACCTTGGTCTTGACACCGGCCCTGTTGGTGTAGGTACGCCTCGTCATCGGCTCCCCGCACTTGGCACAGAATACCTTACCGTAGAGAAAGTGCATATTTCCGCCGATGTGCCCCACTCTCCTTTTCAGGTCCTTCTGTTTCTTCAGCCTTGCCTGGACCAAGTACCAGGTGACGTCGTCGATAATTGCTTCATGGTCATTGGAGAGATAGATACTCTTGCGTTTACTATTAAGGTCCGGCTTCTTCGTGAAGAGGTCTCTTGGCTTTGTCTTCCAAAGCTCCTTGTCGCCCT
>CAZKIT010000383.1:0-1146 GCA_964552905.1 uncultured Spirochaetaceae bacterium | reverse complement strand
TTTTTCCCCCACTCAAGGCCGAAAAAAGTGTCCTCCCCGGAGAGAGAACACCTGAAATGTTGGAAAAAGATGATCTGAATCAGAAGGATCTGGCGGGAAGAACCCAGCTGTAGTTAGTTATACTGGAAGATTGGCTGCGGTCTTCAATTCTTACTTCTGCATACTCCTTACTATACATGGAGCTTGACCATGATTGACTGAACCCCTTTTCCTTCTTCTTTTCTTCCGGAAGGGTCTTGTACATAGCAATAAGCTCATTCAGGCTCGGAAGGAACCAGTCCGTATAACCGTTGCCGTAAACATCCTGCTTCCAGCAGGCTTCGGCTGCAGGGAATGAGAGAGTTGAATCGGACTCCTTCGTCTTGATGATGTTTTCAGTATTGCTCTTTCCCTTTCCGATATCATAAGATACTGAAATCTCAGCTGCCTTCAGTCCCCATTTATAGTAGCCGATACATGCTCTTCCGGACTCAAGATATCGCCAGCCGTCCTTTGCAGACGACAGATTGTCCGGTCCCGCACCGTCTTCGGTGTTATCTGCATCGCAGTCATAGAAGATGTATCCGCCGGCAGGACCTGTCGAGCCGATTGCACAGTCGGCATATTTCCAGACTGCCTTGAGTGTCATGTTTCCGGTGACGGGTGTGGACAGAACAAACTCGGAACCGGTACCTGTGTCTATCCACTTATCGAATTCATAGCACGTCTTCTTCACATCCGGCTGATTCAGTGTCTTTCCCTGCTGTACAGTCACAGGATCGACTGCTTCACCTCCATCCATGAGGAATGTAACAGTGAAAAGGACTTCCTTCCACATGGCTTTAAGGGAAATATCACGTGTAACCGGAGTATCGAAATCATAGGCCGTCGTTCCGTCCTCTGACCATCCTTCGAATGTATAGCCGTAGTAAGTCGGGTCTGTGCCGGGTTTCGTAGCTTTATTGTTGTAGTCGATGTTCTGGGTTTCAACAGAGGAAGAAGATGATGTTTCTCCTCCCTCGAGGCTGAATGAGACTGAGTAGGTATTTATCTTCCAGAAAGCCTTGAGTGCGACATCTGATGTGACCGGGGAGCTGAAATCATAACCTGTGCCTTCATACGATGTCTTGTCTGATGTGTCCCAGCCGAGGAACGTGTATCCTGTTT
>CAZKIT010000382.1:0-1156 GCA_964552905.1 uncultured Spirochaetaceae bacterium | reverse complement strand
ATCTGACGGAGTACGGGATAGTGAGGGAGACACTCGGAAAATACCCGGGGGACATAGGCTCCGTCTTTCCTCTCATGATGAATGTCATGCACCTAAGGCCCTTTGAGGCTGTCTATCTCGAGCCTGACACCCTTCACGCATATATAAAAGGAAACGGAGTCGAACTGATGACGGCATCCGACAACGTTCTCAGAGGCGGCCTTACCCCTAAGCGTGTCGATATAAAGGAACTTGCGAGAATCATGTACTTCGGCCCCACCGCAGCATCAGCCATAGATGAGAACGAGGAGGGAAGAGTGATATGGTACCTGACTCCGTCTCCGGATTTCTCGCTGGGGTATGTCAACCGCAGTGAAGCTGCTGTTACACTTGACAAGCCTTCCATCCTCCTTTCTCTCGGTTCCTCGACAGTGGACGGTGTGAATCTGAAGAAGGGAGACTGCTGCTTTGTAAAGGGGTCCGGTGAACGTATCTCGATAAGGACTGCCGGTACCCTGTATATAGCCACGGCGAAGAGAGACTGAATGGAGTACACTGCAATAGATTTCGAGACTGCCTCTGTCCTGAGGGACTCCGCCTGTTCAATAGGTCTTGTGCGTTTCAATGAGGAAGGGGAGAGCATTGACTCCTATTACTCTCTCATCAGACCGCCTGTACTTAGATTCGATCCTGTCTGCACGGCTGTCCATCACCTCGATCCCGGGGAGATTGCAAGGGCTCCCGCGTTCAACGAGATATGGAACGAGATAGATGATTTTATCGGCTCCCGCCCGCTTGTCGCACACAACGCACAGTTTGATATGGGCGTGCTTTCCCATACTCTCCATTCCTGGGCTCTTGAGTGCCCGGAATATTATTACTACTGTACGCTCTCGCTTTCGCGTAAGCTCTGGAAGGGGAAGCCGAGTTATCGCCTGACGGCTCTCGCGTCGGAGCTCGGATGGGAGTATGACGCGCACAACGCTCTTGCCGACGCACTCATATGCGGGCGCCTGTTCTCACGCCTGTGCGGAGATGTGCTCCTGAGTGACGAGATGACGGCATCCTTTTTCTCCAGAATATACAAAAAGGGAGAGAAGCACCGTTTCCCCGAGAAACTGAAAGCCGTTGAAGAGAGCTAGTCCTCTTCCCTTTTGTAGAGCCCCAGTCTCACATA
>CAZKIT010000381.1:0-1157 GCA_964552905.1 uncultured Spirochaetaceae bacterium | reverse complement strand
TTGTGTTCAGGGTTTCCTCGCTGATGCTGCCGTCCTTCACGCCTGCGATGAGGCGTTCCATTTCGGTCTGGTTGCCCGGCTCCATAAGGTCGTTGCCGGCATTCAGAGACTTGACAGTGCCCTGCTTGGAGCCCCAGTCGGTCATAACGATACCGTTGAAACCGAATTCGTTACGGAGAACGTCAGTAAGAAGCCAATGGTTCTGCTGGGTGTACTCGCCGTTGAGTTTGTTATATGAAGACATCACTGTCCAAGGATTTGACTCGCGGACAGCGATCTCGAAATTCTTGAGATAAATCTCACGAAGGGCGCGCTCGCTTACCTGGGAGTCGTTCTCATTACGGTTTGTCTCCTGGTTGTTAGCTGCGTAATGCTTGATGGAAACGCCGACGCCGTTGCTCTGAACGCCGTTCACATAGGCGGCAGCGGTCTTTCCGCTGAGGAGAGGATCCTCGGAGAAATACTCGAAGTTACGTCCGCAGAGGACGTTACGATGGATGTTCATACCCGGTGCGAGAAGCACGTCGATACCGTACTCGAGAACCTCGTTACCCATTGCGGTGGTAACCTCTGTCACGAGTTCAGGATTCCAGGTTGTGGCGAGAGCTGTTCCTACAGGGAATGCCGTGGCATAGTAGGTCTTGCTGTCACCCTCGCGGGTAGGGCTGATGCGGACTCCTGCAGGGCCGTCGGAGACGACGGTCTGAGGGATGCCGAGGCGAGGCACGGCGCGGGTGACGCCCGCGGCGCCCGGTACAAGATTGGTCGTTCCGGAAGGAACGCCATTGATATTGATGGCGCGGCTGCCGCCAACGACGAGTGTAACTTTCTCCTCGAGCGTCATCGCCTTGATGACCTCATCGATGTTGTCTTTGCGAAGCTGAGGCTGCGCGATTGCTACAGCTGAGCTGAGAGCCGTGAGCATAACGGCGCTAAGGGTAATTAGTTTTCTGTTCATATCTGTTACAATTACTGTTTGTTCATTCGGATAATCGATACCGGTCCCAGAAGTCCGGAAGGACGAAGCGTGCTGGTCGCACGGTAGAACTTCACGTCAGTGTAGGTGACCGGTTCCTTGCACTGAGGCTGGCAGTCGCCGATGAGACGGTTCACCCAGAGGTTCGCGACCTTCACTTCGAGAAGGTTTTCGCCTTCCT
>CAZKIT010000380.1:0-1161 GCA_964552905.1 uncultured Spirochaetaceae bacterium | reverse complement strand
AAAGTGTGAAAAGATTAGACTATTCCCTCATAAAAATGTAAGATAAAGACAGTTATTCCCTCATAAAAATGTTACGGCATGAATTTTTCAATAACCGGCACACCAGGATACAACTTAGAAAGGAGTATACATTGAAAAGAATTATCTACAAGGACCTTCTGAAATGGAAGGACAGTAAGGACCGTAAACCTCTTATTGTCGACGGGGCAAGGCAGACAGGAAAAACCTGGATCCTGAAGGAATTCGGAAAGAATGAGTTCAAGAATACCGTCTACATCAACTGCGATGAGGAGAGCGAAATGAAGACACTCTTCTTCGATTTCGACGTGGAGCGTCTTCTCAGGGCTTTCTCCTCCATTACGGAGGAATCAATCATTCCGGGAGAAACACTGATCATACTTGATGAAATACAGGAAGTCCCCATTGCAATCACTTCATTGAAATACTTCTGCGAGAATGCAGCAGAATACCATATTGTAGCAGCCGGAAGTCTTCTTGGAATAAGCATTCATCAGGGAACAGGCTTCCCCGTCGGGAAAGTCGACAGACTCAATATGTATCCGATGACATTCACAGAGTTTCTTGAGGCAGCAGGCAGGCCTCAGCTTCTTGAGATGCTCAGATCACACAGATGGACGGAAATCTCCTCCCTGGGAGCAAAATTCACAGACCTTCTCAGACAGTATTACTACACAGGGGGGATGCCAGAAGTCGTCAGTTTATATCTCGAAAACGGAGATCTGATGAAAGTCAGGGAAAAACAGAAAAAAATACTTCTTGATTACGAAGATGATTTCTCGAAGCACATTCCTCCCGAACTTCTGGCTAAAGTCAGGCTTGTGTGGAATTCGATTCCCGCCCAGCTTGCAAAGGAAAACAAGAAGTTCATATACGGAGCATTGAAAAAGGGAGCGAGGGCAAAGGATTTCGAAGATGCGATAGAGTGGCTGAGCAATGCGGGGCTGATTCATAAGGTCTACAGGACAAGGAAGATTGAGAGACCTCTCAAATTCTATGAGGACTTCGACTCATTCAAACTCTTTCTTTCGGACCTCGGACTTCTCGGGGCAATGAGCGATGTCACGGCAAAAGAGGTAATCACGGGAGAGAACTTCTTCTCGGAATATAAGGGAGCATTCACCGAACAGTATGTGGCACAGG
>CAZKIT010000379.1:0-1162 GCA_964552905.1 uncultured Spirochaetaceae bacterium | reverse complement strand
ACTGTCGGAGTCCCCTTTCCGACGTTTCTCTTGGTGTTGTACTCGTCGAAAGTCTCGACTGAGTTGTGTCTCAGCGGTGCCGAGAAGGTGCTCTGGACGACTGCTTCCTTCAGGAGAGCCTCGAGTTCGTCTATGAGCGGGAACTTCGTTCCGCACTTCAGCCAGAACTGGATGACGCCTGTATCCTGGCAGGAAGGCCTGTTGAGGGCAAGGGCGAGCTCCTGATTCTTCGTCATCGTCTCGTAGATGACCTTAGCCAGGGCTCCGTCCTCCCTTTCACCGAGCTCTCTGAGCTTCTTTTTCACATCATCGGGAAGGACCTTTCCCGTGTAGGAGACGAAGTCTGCTACAAGGTCAGTAAGTTTCTTTACCATTTCTTCTTTGGTCATATCATTTTCTCCTTATATCAGTTGGGGTAGAACGGGAAGAATATCGGGCAGAGTATGAGTACCACTGCAAACGATACGAAGATAAGCGGAAGTCCGCCCTTCACGTAATCCTTGAACCTGTATCCGCCGAGTCCGACAACCATGGTGTTCGCCGGCATTCCGATAGGTGTCGCATATGCACATGAGCATGCGATGACAGTACAGATGACGACGCTTCTCGGGTCTGCATTGAGTGCCTTTGCAAGAGAAGTCGCAATCGGAAGCATGAGAGCGGTAGTTGCCGTGTTGCTCATGAAGTTCGTGATGGTGCATCCGACGACGAAGATGACGATGAGAATGAGAATCGGACTCGGGTTGGAACCCAGGAGCTTCACGATGCTCTCGGCAATGACGTCTCCCGCACCTGTCTTCTCGAGAGCCTTAGAGAGGGCAAGAGAGCCTCCGAAGAGGAAGATGACCTTGAGGTCGATTGACTTCAGGGCAGCCTTCTCGCTGATAACACCAGTGAGGACGAGGAAACATGCAGCGACGCATGCCGTCACCTGCAGCTTGATTCCTATCTGGTCCTCGAAGATCATCGCAAGGATACAGATGATGAGAACGACGAGGGACGTGATCTGCTTCCACATGGGAGCTTCAGTCTTCGGACCGACATCCTCTGCGATTTCCTCACTTGTCGTGTCGGGAAGAAGCCTGTAGCCGAATACGCCGTAGAAAACGATTCCCGCGATTATCATCGGAAGAGCAACGGGAGCATACATGAAGAAGGATGT
>CAZKIT010000378.1:0-1164 GCA_964552905.1 uncultured Spirochaetaceae bacterium | reverse complement strand
AGAAGTCCGCTCCGTTATTTTTCCAGCCTTTGAAGTCGTATTCATCTCTTGTCGGGTCTTCGGGCTTGTCTGTTATCTTATCTCCGCTCCTGACTGTTTTTGTCACTGAAGATGTAACACCGTCATTGTAGTCGAATGTGACTGTGAAGTATTCCCTCTGCTTCCACTCTGCCTTCAGGGTAATATTACCATTGATGGGAGTATCGAAAGAGAAGTCCGCTCCGTCCTTCTTCCATCCCGTAAAGTCGTAGCCGTCCCTTGTCGGATCAGCAGGCTTGGTCGCCTTCTCTCCGGCATTCACGGTCTGTGCCGGAACTTCACTTCCGCCGTCAGAGTCGAACGTAACCGTGTAAGTCGGAATCTTCACCTCGTTCTTACACGAGATTACAAGTGTCAGAGCAGCAAGTGCTGCAAGCAGTATGAGCAGAGTTTTTTTCATGTTCCCTTCCTCACCATAGTTGATGTTAAGTAAAACTTTACACTGAAAAAAAAATATTCGCAATATTTTACTTTTTCTTTAACTCTTTTCCAGAGGCAACGGCCAGAGGATGAGATTGAAGGCACTATTTCTAGGCACCAGCTGAAGTTAACGCGGAAGTTCCGGTAATATCTGAAGAACATGCGACTTGAAACGGAGAAAGTTTTTTTCTTCCGGACCGGAAGAGACGGAAGATGAGTCTGTTCTTCACCTTCCAAAAGAGGACACTTGCAGTAACGCAATCCGGAAAGTTACAGACATACAGTACGTATCGGAATCCCAGTCTGCGGGTAATCCTTCAAACCGGAAACTTGACCAATGAAGGAAATTCTCTGATAGGATATCAGTGTATGAAAAATTGTATGGAGGCACCCGGATATAGTTTATCCTTTTCTAACACTTGATGACGGAACAGAGATTGTACACTCGGAGTATCGTGATGACGGAAGGGTCAAAGTCTACATGGAAACTGCCGATGAAGTCCTCGGCTTCAAACATGCCACGCTCTGGCTTCCGTCCTATGAGTGGGAGGATATCTACGGCTACTCTGAAGACGATGTAAAGAGATTTCGCTCGAGAGAGCATCTGATAATCCGGTTATCGAAGGAAGAAGGCTTTGGAAGTGCCCCCAAAACATTTCAGAACAGGTCACTGTGAGTTCCGGTTCGGATGAACTCCAATATCAG
>CAZKIT010000377.1:0-1170 GCA_964552905.1 uncultured Spirochaetaceae bacterium | reverse complement strand
GAAGATGTACACCGCATGGCAGAAGCAAACAAGGCATTCAGCCACATCCGCTTCTAATCATGAAAAGGAAAAGGGACTGCGAAACACAGTCCCTTTTTAGTTGCCTCAGCTTTTCCTCAGATATTCTCTTTGATAGCACGGCTGAGCTGATCAGCGCATGACGTGGGCTTGAAGCCGCATGTGTTGCCTGCAAGAATTGATGCCACAGTATCGGCCTTCTGGCCTTCGCAGAGCTTTCCGATAGCCTTGAGGTTGCCGTTGCAGCCTCCGTCGAAGGATAGGTTGTGTATTCTGTTCTCGTCGTCGAGTTCGAAATGGATTGCACGTGCACATGTGCCTTTTGTCTGATAATTAACAGTCTTCATGTTTTTCCTCGCTTGAAGAAAAGATATTATCTTGAGAGCAAACTGACAAGTGCAAACTCATGTGGAAATGAGATTGCTGTAGTACCTGGTCTTACCTGCGAGGACTTCATCATAGAAGTTCTGCTTCCAGTCGATGAAGGCTATCGAGTCCTCGATTTCCTTTCTCGCCTCCAGAAGGGACGCCCTCTTTTTCTCGAGTATGATCTTCCTCTCCGGAATGGAACTCTCTCCCTCGAGACAGAGCTCAAGGTACTCCTTTATTTCCTGTATTGACATCCCGCAGCGCTTCAGACAGCCGAGGCTCTGTATCCACCGGATGTCGTTGTCGCTGAACACGCGGTAGTTGTTCCTGTTCCTCTTCACATTCGGCACAAGGCCTTCGTTGCAGTAGAACTTCAGATTCTCGTAACTCATGCCGGTCAGGAGACAGGCTTCTTTCATCGAATACATAAAAACTCCGAAATCTTGAGAAAAGCTATTGCCCGGTAGTAACTACCGGCTGTTACATTCATTCTTGCATCACCCGAAAGGGGCGTCAAGGAGCAAAAATGAAAAGAAACGTGTTTTTATGTACATTGTCGCTGCTCGCTCTATTCTCTGCCTGTGCAAACGGAACCAAGGCCGAGCCGGCAGTTGAGGAAGAAAAGAGGAAGGTTCTGGTCGTCTTTTATTCCGCCACGGGCAGTACAGAGAAGGTTGCCGGGTATATAACCGATGCAGTGGACGGAGATCTCTTCAGTATCGAATGCGCTGACCCGTATACATCATCCGACCTGAACTGGACGGATGACTCAAGCAGGGTAGT
>CAZKIT010000376.1:0-1174 GCA_964552905.1 uncultured Spirochaetaceae bacterium | reverse complement strand
TCATTACTGGCATATTCCGTCAATCAAAAAAGCCATTCTGTCCCCAAATCGTTATAAAATCAAAAAATCAAGACCGGAATTCAAACTTCGGCACATCCACAGTATCGACAATGAAGCTCTCCTTCTTCTTTCTGAGGAATCCCAGTGAATAGAGAGGATATGTCCTGAAGCCGTTACCGGAACCGACATTGGTATCAGCAAACTTCACAGCCCTGTGAGAGCCGAATCTCTTCGGATTGGCGAGGACAAACTTCATGCTTGTTGCCCTGTTGTTCGTCGACTTGCATTCCACGATTACGATATCTTCACCATCCTCATACACGAAGTCCAGTTCGGGGGAGCCGCTCGGTGCATGGTAATAGTAGAGACTGCGTCCAGAACTGACGAATGCGGATGCCACCATGTTCTCGGCAACAGCTCCCCTGTAAGCACTGAGGTCACCGGAGAGAATCTTCTGAGGTACGTCATCTCCGAGCATGGAGACAAGAAGACCGGTATCTGAGGAGAAGACCTTGAACTCATTTGCAATCTTTGCTCCTTCCAGCGGGAAGGAAAGCTCTCTTGTATTGTATGCTCTTACAACAAGACCGACATCCTCAAGATACTCAACACCCTCTGCCTTTTCGGGAGAATTACCCTTCGCATCAACAAGACTGTACTGGAATTTCTTGTATTCCTTGCTCAGCTGAGACGGAAGAGAGTCAAGACATGCCTCAGTCCTGGCCTTCAGAACCCTGTTTATCCTGATATCCCCGTTTCTGCCAACAGAACGGCCGAAGTCATTTCCGATTGACTTGAGTATCCTTTTCTGGATTCTTCTGACAAGATTCACATCATGAGTACTGAAGAAAGCATCAACGGCTTCCGGCATTCCTCCGACAATAAG
This sequence comes from uncultured Spirochaetaceae bacterium, assembly GCA_964552905.1. Lineage (GTDB taxonomy): Bacteria > Spirochaetota > Spirochaetia > Sphaerochaetales > Sphaerochaetaceae > Ornithospirochaeta. The sequence goes on along the minus strand of CAZKIT010000376.1, from coordinate 288 downwards.
GTACTGAAGATACAGTGCCCGCATACTCTGGTGGACTGTACTGTCAATCGTCTTCCCCTTGTCGAGAGCATCCTGAACATAAGAAAGAACATTCTCATCAATTCCGGTATTTACGAGGAATTCCCTGAATGTAAGGGGATACATGTAAAGATGCTCCTCATAGCCTGCAGGCACTCCTCTCCCGTAAGGAGCTCTGAATCCCTTCACTGAAAGGAAACTTACTGTTGCTATGACATCATACCTTGCGTCTGTGTCCCAGTACTTGAGAGAAGAACGGGCATTCGGACA
>CAZKIT010000375.1:0-1174 GCA_964552905.1 uncultured Spirochaetaceae bacterium | reverse complement strand
CAGGTTCCTTTTGTGTATGGTGTCAGGCAGTCTGTCAGATAACCTTGTAGTCCTTGAGAAGCTTTTCGATATCGGTTCCCTTTATCTTCTCCATAACCTTCTTCAGGGCAAGACGCTCGATGAGGTTGAAGGACATATCGGTAATCTTCTTTCCGTCCCTGAGTTTGACAGTGGCGTCGAGGAGACATCTCACGTCGTAGACGCTTCCCCAGACTTCAGGTACTCCCCTGTCGATGTTGAGCAGTGTATAGACAGCCTCCATACCTGTTCTCATCGAATACTCGGTTGTGAAGATCGTGTCTCTCTTCGTCTCCGCGAACTGTCCCAGGAATGCGAAGTTGACGGCACCCTCGGGTACGACGTCCGGTCTGTCTCCGTAGGCACGTGGCATGAAGAATGCGTCAATGTACGGCATCATGACGGGAACAGTGTTGGCGCTCTTCGATGCAAGCTCCTCTATCTGGTCAAGAGGTACTCCTATGTGGTAGAGCCACTCCTCACAGATTTCCTTACCCGTGCACTCCCTCATCGGCTTCTTGATGTAGTCACCCTTCTTGTCGGTGAAGAGCGAGTAGACCCATACAAGGCAGTGATCCTTGGGCTGCTGTCGGAACTGAGGCTGACGGTTTATCGTCCAGCTCATGAGCCATGAGGAATCCTTGACTGTCACGATACCGCCTGTAACGACTTTACCAGAAAGCGGGTCACGCTTGCATATCTTCTTGATATAAGGAAGGATCCTGTCGTCGAGAGTCTCGACAGTGGCACTCATCCAGTTTGTCTCCTCGGGGTTACGAATGAACTTGTCCGGGTGTCCGAATGACGGATCCTGCGCTGCGATCTTACGCCACATATCCCAGCCGCCGCCTTCCTTTATCTCGGTGTTATATTCGGCGGGAGTGTTCTGGCTTCCCATCGAGGAGTTCTCGACGCATCCTCCGTTCGTGATGAAGACAAGGTCGTTCTCCGTAAGGTCGATGCTGTCCCTCTTTCCGTCTTCGATGACATCGATTCTCTTCGCGACCTTCTTTTTCCCTGTGCAGTCGAATTCGACGTTCGTGACCTGAACACCGTAGTGGAAACTGACACCTCTCTCTTCAAGGTACTTCACCATAGGAAGAATCATTGATTCATACTGGTTGTACTTCGTGAATCTGAGAGCCGTGAAATCCGG
>CAZKIT010000374.1:0-1180 GCA_964552905.1 uncultured Spirochaetaceae bacterium | reverse complement strand
TCATCCGCAACGCCGACTATGTGATAGACATGGGCCCCGGCGGAGGAGACGAAGGAGGACGGATAGTCGCAGCAGGCACTCCCGGGGAAATCAAGGAGAACAACAACAGTATCACGGGAAGATATATATAAGCAAAAAGTCAAAAAATCATTGTTAATGTACATGAAATGCCTTTAAAATTCAGTTAGATACTTCAAAAAAAACAGATTTAGATATCTGGGCAATGGAATTATTATGGGAGAATATTTTGACAGGAATTGAAAGTCTGACTCACATCAAAGACAAAGAATCCGTAAACAACATTCGTGAAATGACTGAATGTTTTGTGTCGAAGGTCAGTCCCCTGAAGGTTATTTTATTCGGTTCGTTCGCAAATGGAACCTATACAGATGAAAGTGATTATGATTTCTATCTTGTAATAGAAGACGGACGTAATGTCGGAGATGCAACTGATAAAGCATATAATTGTGTAACATATATCAAAAAAAGACCGGTTGACATCGTAGTAGGTACAAATTCTCGTTTTGAATGCAAGAGAAAGTCAAAGCATTCACTGATGGTGGAAGGTGAAGTACAACGAAACGGAATTCTGCTATACGATCAATCAGAGGAATTAACAACGAAGGCAGAAAAATGAGCGAAAAAAAAGACAGTTCAACAAACGACATAGATTTTTCTGCGGATTCAAATGATCAGAAAGATGAATACAAAGGCTGGTTAACCTTTGCCATGATGGATTATGAAAGCGCAAAATACCTGAATGAAGCGCCTATCCTTCCTAAACCCCTCAATGTAATCTGCTTCCATTGTCAGCAGGCTGCAGAAAAAGCTGTAAAGGCCTTGATTGTCTATTTGGGAAATCAGGGCGGAATGCCAAAATCTCATGACATATCATTCTTACTAAATCAAATTAAGAATTTACTGTTGTCCAAAAAAGGGATTGAGATAAAACCTGAATTAATCATGACAGCCAATTATCTTTCCAAATTTGGAATCGCTCCACGATATCCGAACGAGATTGAGGTGGACGAATACCATGCAAGAAAAGCACTCTCAGATAGTGAAGCTCTTTTAAAATGGGTTACCGAAGCTATGGGAATGCCTGATTTGAACTGACAACAAAATTTCGGTAGACTATACAAAACAATCGGACATATGAACGGAGTGCAGAATTATATAA
>CAZKIT010000373.1:0-1180 GCA_964552905.1 uncultured Spirochaetaceae bacterium | reverse complement strand
CTTTGCTGCACACCAGATTTTTCTGTTTACCCGGGAATGAATCAGTGGGAGATATCTCACAATGTTTACAAGAACAGATGGCTGGGATGTCTCTGGCAGTCATACGGTATCCCCGTAATCTGCTCTGTCTCGTGGGCAGATGACAGTACATTCGATATCTGCTTTTCAGGTATTGAAAAAGGTAGCATTGTAGCTGTTTCAACACTAGGATGTACTCAGTTAAATAAAAGTCTCTTTCTTTGTGGTTACAAGAGAATGATGGATACAATCGAGCCTTCTCTTGTAATCGTTTACGGAAACCTTATCGATGGTATGTTTGGAAACATCATGTTGATTAAGTACAGAGATAGTTTTTATGAAAGCTCTGAATCAAAACAGCTTTTCTTATTCCCGCCGGAAAGAATAATAACCATAAAGGAGGTCATCTGAATGGGTGGACGCGGTTCTTTTCTAAATGTTTCCTCTGATGATTTTACATTCACTGAAGGAGGACAGACATATCATTCTCTGGGCTTTGTTGATGACGTCGAGATTCTGATACGTAACCCAGGCATGTCAGTCAAAGCTCCGGAATACTCACATTCTCCTAACAGAATATATGCAGTAATCCAGGATGGATGTCTGAAACACCTTGCATACTACGACGGTAATCACCGACAGGTAGCCAGTATCGATTTTCTACATTTTCACGATGGTCTGAAACCGCACAAGCATCTTTTTATGGATCATTCAGCCCCAGCATTACCGGTAACTGAAGAAGAACTCAGCTTGGCAAATAAAATAAGAAAGGAATACAACCTCACATGAAAGAAAATTTCACAACAATCGATGATTTCAAGAATGAATATTCATACGGACGTCTTTTCTCATGGGAATCCCCAGACGGAGAAGAAAAATACATGGGACTGGAATTTCTATACAAAAGTCATTACTACCGATTCTGCAGAGAGCCGAACGGCTTGTTTCATGTCATGGAGATGGTGACACAGAAGAAAAGATATCCCGACTGTGACAGTTTCAAGGATATCGGATGGTACAGGTCTATGGATGAACTTCTTGAGAACTGCCTGATAAACGAAGAAAGATTCAAGGATGTCATTGTCTCCGAGGAGCTGCGCATTCTCAGCAGAGATTAGTTTTCATGCTGATACCCGCATAACCCGGGCTTGTTTGTCTTTTT
>CAZKIT010000372.1:0-1190 GCA_964552905.1 uncultured Spirochaetaceae bacterium | reverse complement strand
AGGACATGAAGGCATTCGACGGCAGAGTCACACTTCCTCCTGCAATCGAAAACAGCGTTGAAGAAGTGAAGAAACTCGACTGAGTGACAGACGGCCTACCCTGAAAAGGATGGCCGTTTTTGATAAGCACTCAACATATTCACAGAACTGCAGAATAATCCCCCTCATACGGTTGACAATAACACCTAAAAGTGACACGATTACAGCTGTTATTCGGGTTGTAGCGCAGAGGTCCAGCGTACAAGTCTGGGGGACTTGGGGTCGCCGGTTCAAATCCGGCCAGCCCGATTTTTTTTGCTTTTTTCTTACTGCAATTATAATTATCTAGCACCCTCTAATTCCTGTCTATTCTTAGATTTCATCCTTTTCTGGATGTCTGACACGAACATTGTGTTCTTGATTTATCCGATTAGGAAAATTGAAGAAAAAAATGAAAAAAATTATCACTAGGACATAATTTGACCTAGTGTCTCTGCTATACTGTTCCCGTAAACAGGAAAGTAAGAGAAAACTGTCCAAGTTCTGGAAAGAAAAATGGAGGTGCAGCATGTTGGTAGCCAAGAAGACAACTGTAAAGATCAGCGAAAGCTATTCGATTATCATAAACCGCATGTGCTTCGCAGCCCATAAGCTGTGGAATATCTGTAACTACGAGCGGTACCATTACAAGGAACTGAATCTTCCTGTTGAATACCCCAACTGGTATTATCAGAAGAAAGCTCATAAGGACGACATGTGGGCCAGACAGCTCCCGGCTCATACAGCACAGGAGGTATGTAAGCTCCTGGACAAGTCATGGTCAGCATTCTACCAGTCAAGAAAAGCCGAAGGAGGAGAAACTCAGAGACCTCCGAAATTCAAGCATGAACCAATGGCCATTAACTTCTCGCCTTACAGCATCGTTCATGAAAAAGGCTCTGACATAATAAGGCTTTCCCTCTCGAAAAAGCTGAAAGAATATGTTTCGGAAAAACATAACATACACGAGGAGTTTCTATATCTGCAGAACAGGATTTTCAAAGAATTGGATACCATCAAGCAGGTTATACTCTCACCTCCTGAGAATGGAGAATGCAGGATTCTTATTAACTCTGAGATTCCCGATCCTGTTGTACTCCCTGCCGACAACAGGTTCCTTTCCATCGACCTGGGGCTCCACAACCTTATGACGTGTTACAATTGTGTGAGCG
>CAZKIT010000371.1:0-1194 GCA_964552905.1 uncultured Spirochaetaceae bacterium | reverse complement strand
CCGTCCGGAAAACGGATAATATGTGGCCATGAAGACGAAAACGGAAAGAGAAGCGGGAGGAGTCTATCTTCTCCTTGTGCTTGGTATCTGCTATGTGCTGGGGCTGTTGGAACTGATTACATCAAACGGAAAGTTCTATGAAATTCTCGGTATAGGGTTCACGTTCGTTCCCGTCATTGCGGCATTTGCTACGAAGCGCATTACGGGCGCGAGGCCGGCTTTCCGTCTATCGCTCAGGGTATGGAAGAACATGAAGTTCTGGTTTCTTTCGGCATTGCTTCCGGGGCTTCTGATTGCAGCCGGTGCAGTTGTCTATTTTCTGGTTTTCCCGGACAACTACAGCGGAGTCTTCAGAATCGGCCTGAGGCTCGGAACGGAGAGCGAGATAGCCGTTACGCATCCTTTGTTGCTTGCTCTCTCCTGTGTTCTCATCTCTGCCGTCATGATTCCCGTACAGCTTTTGGAACTCGGGGAGGAAATCGGATGGAGAGGGTATCTTCTCTCTTTCCAGGTTGAGAAGTACGGAGAGAGAAGGGCCGCTCTATTGAACGGACTCGAGTGGGGAATAGCACATCTTCCTCTCATTTACTTCGGCTTCAACTATTCACTCGATAACCCCGGTGCTCCATGGTCGAACATGATTATGATGATGTTTGTCTGTGTTGTGCTCGGTATCATATTCTCGTATGTGACAATCCGGACGGGTAACCCGATGTATGCCGCCGTTTCTCACGGAGTTGTCAATACAATCGGTGAGCTTCCCGTATACCTCAGTGTTGATATGAAGAACGGACTCCTGGGACCCAATCCCACGGGACTTATAACCCTTATTCCGCTTATCGTCCTTGCTGCCGTCTGTTTCGTGAAGCTCGGAAAGAGGAAATAGTCCTTTCTCTCACTTCTTTACAATCGAATCGATGAAGGTGAGGAACTTCTTCATGTCGGATGTTATGTATTTTCCCTTCTTCCAGATGAAGCCTATCCTGATGGGGATGGGAGGATCTATTTCGATGGCCGTGTAGGCACCGAGTTCGGGCCTGAGGCTTTCGAAGAGGAAGGCACCGACCTTTCCTTCGTCGAGGAAGTTCCGGATTGTCATGAGCTGCGAGACGTGCATCACGATGTTCGGGCGTATGTTCAGCGCTTCGAAGCGTGTGCGGATGAGTCTGTTCTGGACGCTGTCGACATTGAAGA
>CAZKIT010000370.1:0-1201 GCA_964552905.1 uncultured Spirochaetaceae bacterium | reverse complement strand
ACAAACCGTAATCTCATTCAACTACAAAGACGACATTAAAAACAGGAGGCTGCTCGAAAAAAGAAACGAGCTTTACGTCAAATGCATCATAAAGTTTTGAAAAGAAAGTCGAAGAACTCAGGCTATGATTAAGTCCTACTCGAGGATGTCTGAATGAGGACCGGTATCAATCATCGTCAAAGTGAGGATATCGTCCTCAATAAGATACAGTAGAAGCCAGTCCGTTTTTATGTGACACTCGTTAAAGCCATTGAATTCACCGACAAGTTTATGATCGTGATATTTCTCATCAAGCTTTTTACCCTGACGCAATATATCGATCACATCGTCAAGCAGAGAAATATCCAAGCCGCGTTTTTTCATCAGCTTGTAGCTTTTTTAACGTGATACACCTATTCCTCAAGCGCTTTCTTTAGCTCATCCATGCTGTCATATCCCTTTACATCAGGATCACGGGATATTCTCTTTGCCTCAAACATTGCCTCAAAGGTTTCCCTATTATAATTAGGGATCTCGATTGAGAGAGGAATCCCTCCGCGAAGGACACACTGTGCAAGAAACATGTTCACTACCGAAGACAAATCTGTTCCAAGATACTCAAACAGTTCCATGGCCTGCTCCTTGATTTCGGTGTTGATTCTTATCTGAGTTGGTGAAGTTGCTCTCATAATTTTGTTCTCCAGAACTTATCTAATACAAAATGTATACGTTGCCAATCATATATGGTCGATTTAAAAGGTAATGTATACTATTTGCGTACTGTTAACACACGCCAGAACAAGTCAAACCTACATCCGCAGCTAATTTTCACAGCCCAAGAGTATTCCTGACTTCCTCCAGTGTATATGTTCTCTCTCTCCCTTCATCGATTGCTGAAGACACAGACTTAGTCTCCTCAAGATCTTCAAGCTCATCAAGAAATGCGTCAAGCATCAGGTTGTAACAGTAGCTTTCACTCATATTCATTCTTCGGGCAAGCTCACTTAACCTTTTTTTCTTTTCAGGTGTAGTTCTGAAAGATGCAGTAACACTCATATTCCTTTCCAGGCTCCATTCAGTTCATGGGAATACAGTAACACAAGAGATGAGTTTCAGGTTGACTGTACTGACCTCACATGATATTTCTTTCCACTCCTCATATTATTCTCTCTTCCTCAAAGAGGAATTAACAGCTAAACTCCTTGAGGAGACAATATGAAGA
>CAZKIT010000369.1:0-1203 GCA_964552905.1 uncultured Spirochaetaceae bacterium | reverse complement strand
CTCTTTCGAAGGAGCTCAAGGAGAAGAGCCGGGATAAGTCCGTTCCTCTCATCGATCTTTTGAAAAAGCGTGACTCCCTCATGGCAATTACCGTGAACGTCGGAGCATACAGCTATACGTCATTCTCCGTAGCAACGGACGAAGCGAAGGTCCTTGCCGCATATTCCAAAGCTGACGAGGCTACAACGGCGGCGAACGATGCAGACACGGTTCTCATGTACTATATCGCAGAGAGAAAAGATGAATTCGACAGCCCCGAGCTCAGGGATTACGCACTCTTTCTGAAGGAAGCGGAAATAAGCAGAAGTCACATGATGAGCCTCGAGGAGGAGAATCTTGCCAACGAGATGCTCTCCGTTTCCTCGACAAGCTGGGGAAAACTCCATGAGACGGTTACTGCCTCAATCAAGGACAACGGCAAGACACTGACACAGCTCAGGGGCATGCAGTCTTCCTCCGACCGGAAAGTGAGAAAGGACGCCTACGAGAGAGAAGTGAAGATTCTCAGAGACAATGAAATCGCGCTTGCGGCGGCCCTTAACGGCGTCAAGGGAACGACACTTCTGCTTGAGAAGAGAAGGGGCTGGAAGGAACCCATCGACCGCTCACTCTTCTATTCGCGTATTACGCATAAGACTCTCGATGCCCTTATTTCGGCACTCGAGGATTCGAGGCCGATGTTCCGCGACTACCTCAATACAAAGGCAAAACTCCTCGGACTCGAGAAACTCGACTGGTACGACATAACGGCACCGGTAGGAAAAGTGAGCATGAGCTACACCTGGGAGGAAGCGAAGAAAATCGTCACGGACTGCTACACCCGATTCTCCCCGGAGGTCGGCGCATTCATAAAAAATGCCTTTGACCATAACTGGGTTGACCCGGAGTCACACGAGGGCAAGATCGGCGGAGCATATGATATTTCGTTCCCATTGAAGAAGGAGAGCAGGGTGATGATGAACTGGGAAGGCTCCTACGACTCTGTCTGCACGCTTGCGCACGAACTCGGACACGCCTACCACGACTTCGTCGTAAAGGACTATCCGATGAGTCAGAAGAACTACCCGATGACGCTTGCGGAGACAGCCTCCATCTTCGGTGAAACCACAATCTTCCAGGAAGTCCTGAAGACTGCAACGCACGACGAGCAGCTCGGAATCATCGAGGCATTCGTCGCATCTGCCTGCCAGGTATGTATAGACA
>CAZKIT010000368.1:0-1204 GCA_964552905.1 uncultured Spirochaetaceae bacterium | reverse complement strand
AGCACCTCACTGCAGCATCGAGGTCGAGATTGAGCTTACTGTCGACGACTCTGAAGGGAACGGGATTAGCGGTACCGAACTTGTTGTCGAGAATCTCCTTGGTGTTGAAGTAGTAGACTCTCTGGTCCTTTCCTTCGTCTCCGCCGTATGTGAAACGCTTACCCATCGTCTTGAAAGCCTCCAGGATTCCCTTCCCCAGTCCTCCGTAGAAGATGCTCGGCTCGGAAGACTTGTCGTATGTATACTGGCCGCTCTCTGCACAGAGTTCGACCACCTTGCCGTTGTCGACGATCATCATGCACTGTCCGTCGGCTACAACGATGCCGGATCCGTTGGAGATGATGTTGTCACTCCCTTTCGTATTGGACGAACGGCTTCCCGTTCTCTTCGTGCCTCTCACGGCAAGAGTGTCGCTGTCCATAGACTCACAGTAAAAGTATTCTTTCCACTGATCAGCAAGCGTGCCGCCTGCTGCACCGATTAATGATTTGATAAGTCCCATAGGGTCCTCCTCGTTATTGGATACAGAATAACATAAAAGTCGAACAAACAAGGAATTTTCTTCATTGTTTTTGCATTTCTGACACAAAATCACGATAAAACATATCAGATCCGGTTTTCAAATCGTGATTAGACTAATCGTGATTTGACTCTTACTTTTTTCCTTATGGTCTTTATAAAAAGAAGAGAATGAAAGAGAATACGGCCATGAAACTCACAGTACTCGGAAGCGGCAACGCACAGGCGACAAAGATCTACAACACATGTCTTCTCTTCGACGACGGGAAGGAAAGGCTTCTCGTGGACGCGGGAGGCGGCAATCAGATTCTCTCACTCCTCGAGAAGAAGAACATTCCGCTCACCTCCATCAGTCATCTCTTCATGACGCATGCCCACATAGACCACATCCTGGGATGTATATGGATTATAAGGCGCATAGCTGAGGAGATGAACAAGAACAAGTACGACGGAATCTTCACAGTCCATGCACACCCCGAGCTCATTGACTTCGTAACGTCCTTCTGCAGGGAGACGCTGACAAGGAAAATCTGTGCCCTCTTCGGGGAAAGAATAATCTTCGTTCCCAACAGGGACAGGGAGAGCGTTCCGATGATGGGAGGTCTCCTCACTCCCTTCGATATTCACTCAACGAAGCTGAAGCAGTTCGGCTTCGTCCTCGAAAGAGAGAATCTGAAGATAGTGG
>CAZKIT010000367.1:0-1210 GCA_964552905.1 uncultured Spirochaetaceae bacterium | reverse complement strand
CCTGTGCCACATACTGTTCGGTGAATGCTCCCTTATATTCCGAGAAGAAGTTCTCCCCTGTAATCACCTCTTTTGCCGTGACATCGCTCATTGCCCCGAGAAGGCCGAGATCTGAGAGAAATAGTTTGAATGAGTCAAAGTCCTCATAGAACTTGAGAGGTCTTTCTATCTTCCTTGTTCTGTAGACCTTGTGAATCAACCCTGCATTGATGAGCCACTCTATCGCATCTTCGAAATCCTTTGCTCTGGCTCCTTTCTTCAATGCGCCGTATATGAATTTCTTGTTTTCCTTTGCAAGCTGTGACGGAATCGAGTTCCATACCATTCTGACTTTCGCAAGAAGCTCGGGAGGAATGTGTTTCGAAAAATCATCCTCGTAATCCAGAAGTATTTTCTTCTGTTTCTCCCTCACTGTCTGGAGATCTCCCTTTTCCAGATATAAACTGACGACTTCCGGCATTCCGCCTGTGTAGTAATACTGCCTGAGGAGGTCAGTGAATTTTGTTCCCAGGGACGAGATTTCAGTCCACCTGTGAGATCGGAGCATTTCAAGAAGCTGAGGTCTTCCCGACGCCTCAAGGAACTCGGAGAATGTCATCGGGTACATATTGAGTCTGTCGACTTTCCCGACAGGGAATCCCGTTCCCTGATGAATGCTTATCCCGAGAAGACTTCCGGCCGCTACAATATGGTACTCAGCTGCGTTTTCACAGAAGTATTTCAATGATGTGATTGCCAGGGGTACTTCCTGCACTTCGTCAAGTATAATAAGTGTTTCTCCGGGAGAAATTGATTCTTCTGTAATGGAGGAGAAAGCTCTGAGAAGGCGCTTTACGTCGAAATCGAAGAACAGTGTCTTCATCTCGCTTTCCTCGTCGCAGTTGATGTAGACGGTGTTTCTGAACTCATTCTTCCCGAATTCCTTCAGAATCCAGGTCTTGCCGGTCTGTCTTGCTCCGTCAACGATAAGAGGTTTACGCTCTTTGCTGTTCTTCCATTCAAGAAGGTCCTTGTAGATAATTCTTTTCAATATAAGCTCCTGTTCTCAGATATATCCTGATATGCCGGTCCATGTAAAATTCATGCCGCAACATTTTTATGAGGGAATAACTGCCTTTATATTACATTTTTATGAGGGAATAGTCCAATCTATTTACACTTTTATGAGGGAATAATCGGCATGTTGTACACTTTCATGAGGGAATAACCT
>CAZKIT010000366.1:0-1218 GCA_964552905.1 uncultured Spirochaetaceae bacterium | reverse complement strand
GTCAACCTTCTGAAGAGCAGATTCAAGACTCTCATTCAGATTGACTCAACCGGCAAGGCTACCACAAAGGCGGCAGCTACAACAGAGAAGGATATCCTTGTTATCTGTTGGAATCTCCGTAACGCAAAGGCTGGTGACCTTCTCGATATTGATGTTGTTCCGGCTCTCTTCACTAACCTCTCAATCGGTGGTGAGTATGGATCGAGCCAGTCCTTCGATATCGACTTCACCGGAAACGCAAGTGACGAGAACAACTTTGAAGGTTCGGAGCTTCAGATTGAGGCAACAGCAGACCTTCTCGCAACATTCAAGACGGCAAGACCTGTTGCATAAAATTTGGGGGAGGAGGTTTTCTTCTCCTCCCCTTCTAAAAATAGGAGCATAAAATTATGAAAAAACTCACATTTGATTTCACAAAGAACGATAAGGGCAAGACGGTAGTAAATCTTGCTCATGATTTCTACCCCTTCGATGATGATAAGGATATCGTAGTACGCTGTAGATATATTCCGGCCGGCAAGTTCATGGGCTATGCCGATATGAGAACGGGTAACTATGATATGCAGGAGCTGTTCATTCAGCAGGTAGATAGAATAGATGGTATCACGGTGACAGATAAGAAGGGTGAGGAAGTTGACTGCTCAGACCCGAAGATGTTCGCTTCACTCACTGGCGAATTTCCCACGGCTGTCGTAACAAGGACGGTTACTCACCTCCTCACCGGAGGTAATCTGACTGAGGCTGAAGAAAAAAACTGAGGCTCGGCTACCAGTGTTTAAGACAGGGCTATTTTGAACTGGAAAGGGGATTCATGGACGAAGGAGAAAATGCGCTCATGTATCCCCTTCGTGGTATAAAGGACCACGGCAAATGGACACTGGCAGCCGTCACATGGGAAGACATAGATTCCCTTAAAACGGATTTCTTCTTCCTTGCGTATGAGCTGTATACGAACTATTCACTGTTCGGAAACGCTCACGGTGATGGATGGGCCGAAGAGAGGAAGACGGTACTGGATATCATCAAGATATTCAAGTCTGAAGAAAACGGCTTCGACGCATGGGAAATGGAAAAACGAACGAAGGGAAAGAATTAGAAAGGTTAAAGGAGAGAGAAAATGGCTGCTAATCTCAAAATCGGAATCATAGCTGATGATGGCAATGCACAGAAAAAATTTGAAGGGCTGTCTACAAGTGTTGATATGACGGCGAAGAGTGT
>CAZKIT010000365.1:0-1220 GCA_964552905.1 uncultured Spirochaetaceae bacterium | reverse complement strand
GTGAAGTCGAACGGATCCATAAGCGGCGCCGAAGTCGGATGTCAGGGTGAAGTCGGAGTTGCATGTGCAATGGCTGGAGCCGCTGCAACACAGCTTCTCGGAGGATCGGTGCATCAGGTTGAATATGCTGCGGAGATGGGTCTCGAGCACCACCTGGGATTAACCTGTGACCCTCTTATGGGACTTGTACAGGTTCCGTGTATCGAGCGAAATGCAATGGCATGCATGAGAGCTGTCGACCATGCATCGTTTGCTCTCATGAGTGATGGCAGACACAAGGTGAGCTTCGACGACGTTGTCGAAGTCATGATGGAGACCGGAACCGCTATTCCTTCCCTTTACAGGGAGACAAGTAAAGGGGGACTAGCGAAGGTCGTGGACAGCGACGAAGACTGAAGAGAGCCCGGAAACGGGCTCTTTCATATGATAAGAAGGGCAATGAGCGCGCTTATACAGCTGATCCCGGCCGTAAGCGGAAGGCCCCAGCCCAGGAAAGATACCACGAGGGCAACGACAAAGCCGATGAGCGACGGAATGAACGAACCTGTCGCACTCAGTATTGCCGGAAATGTGAGAGCCGCGAGTGTCACATAAGGCGCATAGAAGAGGAAGGAACGGAAGAAAACGTTCTTTATCGGCTTCTTCAACAGGAGAAGCGGGATGACTCTTATGAGATAGGTCACCGCTGCGATTGCCGCTATTGATATGTATATATAAGTGTCACTCATCGATTTTCTCCAGACTGTTTTCCTTCACGGGAAAGAAGACCGCACATAGCGATGCAACCGCTATCGTTATGATGATCACCTTCATTCCCGATGATATCCCATTAAGTGCTTCAATCTTCTCGAAGGCAAGGCTTAAGAGCATCGAGATGACGACTGCGACCGCTATTACCGGGTTCTCCTTTGCAGGAGGGATGATTATTGCAAGGAACATCGCATAGAGTGCAAGAGAAAGTGCAGAGGTGAGGACGGAGGGAAGGATTTCTCCCATCACGCCTCCCAGTGCAGTTCCCAGCACCCATCCCGGGCACGCAACGGACATTGCTCCGACGTTGTACATCGGGTTCAGAGGATATTTCCGGCCTGCCGCGATGCCGAAGATTTCATCTGTGACACCCATTGCCATTAGCATCCTCTTTCCGATTCCAGTCGAGGGCGAAAGCCTCACCGCGAGGGCCGCACTCATCAGAAGGTATCTGAGGTTGATGACGACTG
>CAZKIT010000364.1:0-1234 GCA_964552905.1 uncultured Spirochaetaceae bacterium | reverse complement strand
TGCCCTCTATGTCTCTGCCACCATAAAAGATACGAACGATATCAACAGTAGCTTCACAGTTATTCACATGATAGAAGACAATGTAGTTGTCAACAATAACCCTGTGCATCTTCATGCTGTGCCAAGGTTCCCAGTCCACAAGCATATAACGCTCAGGCATGGAACACAACGACTTTATCTCAGCTCTTATACGGTTGACCTGCAGCTCTGCTGCCACAGGAGCCTGCAGAGAGAACGCTATGTAGCTGAAGATTTCCTCGAGGTCAACCATGGCCTCATCAGAATACTGAACTTCGTATTTTTCAATCATATCCCGAACTTCTTCTTCAATTCTGCGTCAACCTCATCAAGCGTATGTGTTCTTCCCTCCCTAACGGATTTCATTCCTTTTTCCAAAGCAGCATCAAGTTCGCTTTGAGTCATGTTTGCAACACTCTCCAGCTGTGGAGAAGGAAGATGCAGATTGAACGGAAGCCCTCTCTCAAGGACAATCCTACTATAGAACATCTGAATTGCAGAGGAAGGTGAAATCCCAAGCTGTATTAGAATACTTTCGGCATTTTCCTTCAATTTTGCATCAATACGTACATAGACGGGGGAAGTGTTTGCCATAAATTCGATACTCCTTTACACAAAAATACCATTTCATGCCAGCACCTGCAAGCAGATGCTATAATAAACAAGCGTAATCAATGGTAATTTTAATTTTTGATGGAGTGTCGGATTGTAGAGTAACAAATCAAAAGTTACCTCAAACTACTTGAGCAGGGAACTCTCTTTCCCCCGACTCAATATCACTGAACAATACCAGCTGAAGTAGTATTCCGGTAGTAATCACCTCTCTCTGTGGTCACAATCCGCCGTGTAAAGATGCACTCTGACGCGCTTTACCAGTTTTCTGAAAAGCTCCCGTTTACACTGCCGCAGAGACAAACATTATTCTCATAGTAGCTTCCTTTGCTCTGTATTACGTCGTTTTGAAGAGTTGTTCCGGGTGTTGTAGGAAAACATGCCCAAAGCTTGCCAAAGTATAATCTACACATCAGAAGAGCAGAAACGACTTCTGCCTGTTCGCTCGTCATAGCTTCTCGATAATACACTCGTGCTTCTTCGTCTTCTTATCGTAGCTGATGCCGACAAGGAGAATATTGTCTGTGTACTCCTTTAGGGAGTCGGGATACCTCTTCTGTCTTATCTGGTCGATGGCAGACTCGGCATCCCTGTTCCACTTGAG
>CAZKIT010000363.1:0-1236 GCA_964552905.1 uncultured Spirochaetaceae bacterium | reverse complement strand
CGAGCAGATGATTTGACCATTCGGAAGGAGAGCCATCCCCGGTTTTATGGGGGTGGCTCTTTCTACATTCGCTCTTTCTTTCTTGATAAGAAGATAGAAAGATGATGTTAAGGAAAAAAGATAGAAAATTAGCATATGAAAGTTATCCATTCTATTTTTTTGTGCTTTTTTTCAGAATTCGTCGCTGAAAATGACGGATGGAGTAATTTTCCCTTCTTTGTATTCTAGTGTGATGATATGGAGAACCACTTTTTTAAACGGTCTTTTATGAATTTTGGATTGACTAAACCGCAGAATGTCTCTATTTTTTTGAGAAAAAACTCAAAACAGCAGTTTTTCTGGGGAGAATGAAATGAACGCAGCAACAGAGAGTGTATTCGAACGTGTGATGATGAATGACCCCGCTCAGGTCGAGTTCCAGAGTGCGGTGAGGAATTTCCTTTCCTCCATTGACAAGGTAATCGACAGGTTCCCCGATGTAATCTACAACAGGGTGCTCGAGAGAATGGTGGAACCGGAGAGAACGATCATGTTCCGTGTTCCATGGATTAACGATGAGGGCAGACTCGAGATAAACAGAGGCTACAGGGTACAGATGTCATCGGCTCTCGGTCCGTACAAGGGAGGACTGAGATTCCATCCGTCGGTAAACCTCTCAATCATGAAGTTCCTTGCATTCGAACAGGTATTCAAGAACTGCCTCACATCACTCCCGATGGGAGGAGGAAAGGGAGGAAGCGACTTCAATCCCAAGGGAAAGAGCGAGGGGGAGGTGATGCGCTTCTGCCAGTCGTTCATAACCGAGCTCTACCGTCATATCGGGCCGGATACCGATGTTCCCGCAGGTGACATCGGAGTCGGAGGAAGGGAAGTCGGATACATGTTCGGCCAGTACAAGAGGATCACTAACTCCTTCACAGGTGTTCTCACAGGCAAGGGTCTCGACTTCGGAGGCTCTCTCATCCGCCCGGAAGCCACCGGCTACGGCCTTGTCTACCTCTCCGAGGCAATCCTGAGTGACAGGAAGATGGGACTTGAAGGTTCTGTGTGTCTCGTTTCGGGATCAGGCAATGTCGCGCAGTATACGGTCGAGAAGATAAACGAGCTCGGAGGAAAGGTCGTCACGCTCAGTGACAGCAGCGGCATGATCTACGACGAGAAGGGAATCGACAGGGAGAAGCTCGAATACGTCAAGCTTCTCAAGAATGTCATGAGGGGAAGAATCAGCGAGTACGC
>CAZKIT010000362.1:0-1241 GCA_964552905.1 uncultured Spirochaetaceae bacterium | reverse complement strand
GTCGGAGGTCCGATGTTCCCCGAGAAGGGAAACAACATCTTCTGCTCGCTCTACTGCGAGAAGGGAAGACCGATGGACGAAGTCTTTGCCGAGGCTGACGAAATCTTCGAGGAGAGACTCGACACCGGCTGGCAGGAACATGTCCATCTCGAGACCAACAGTGCCATCGTCACGATGGAAGGTGACAACTACATCTTCTACGCTTCCGCACAGTGTCCTTTCTATATAAGAAAGTCAGTTGCAGGCCTCCTGAATCTTCCGTACGAGAAGGTCATCGTACGTCAGTGTACGACCGGCGGTGCATTCGGCGGCAAGGAGCACTTCCCCGATGTAATCTGCGGCCCGCTTCTTGTCGCGGAATACAAGATCCATAAGCCTATAAAGCTGGTGTTCGACAGAGAGGAGGATACCCAGTTCTCCGTAAAGAGACACCCCTCGAAGAATGTTTACAAAACCGCCATCAAGGACGGTAAGATAACGGGAATCGAGGCACACATCTATTACAACGTCGGTGCGTACCTCTCGTCATCGTTCGTCGTTCTCCAGCGCGGTGTCTTCCACGCAAACGGCGTGTATAACATCCCGAACACATATATCACGGGAGAAGGTGTCGGAACGAACACGTTCCCGTCATGCGCATTCCGCGGTTTCGGCGCGCCTCAGACGATATTCGCCGTCGAGACACACCTTGACCACATTGCACACCACCTGGGTGTGGATCCGCTGGAGTTCAAGAAGCAGTACATAATAAAGAAGGGCGAGGAGACCGTCACGAACGGTCACATCATCGAGGAAGTGAAGCTTCCCGAGATGCTTGAAGTCCTTACAAAGGAATCCGATTACTGGAGAAAGAGCAAGGAGTATACTCCGGGTTGCGGAAAGGGAATCGGAGCAAGCATGTATCTCCATGGAGGTGCATTCACCGGTAACGGTGAGCAGGCCATCATCAAGGGCCATGCAAGACTCGTGAGAAAAGGTGACAGAGTCGCCATCCAGGTCGGTTCGACCGAGATGGGCCAGGGCTTCCAGACGTCACTGAGAAAGATTGCCGCAGATGCACTCGAGCTCCCGATCGAGAACATCGACTACGACAATCCCGATACATCAAAGGTCGTCGACAGCGGTCCTACGGCTGCATCGCGTTCGACGATGGTTGTCGGCAAGCTCGTCGAGAGAGCCGCTCTCGAGATGAAGGAACGCTGGAATGAGGGTGACATCACGACGGAAGTCGAATATGAACA
>CAZKIT010000361.1:0-1242 GCA_964552905.1 uncultured Spirochaetaceae bacterium | reverse complement strand
GGTCTTATAGAAAACGGAAGGGTTCCGTCTCACGATACATTCCTTAATATATTCAACCATCTTGATGCATTGTCTCTGAGAGATGTGTTCATAGAGAAGTTCAGACAGTTTCTGGAAAGTGTATACAATCTTGTCGAAGAAGACAAAAGCGGAAAATACAAGCTCCTCTCCGGAGACGGCAAGACGTTCAACGGCTCAGGTAGAAAAAGCGGAAAGGCGAATTATAACGTCTTCAACATGTACTCCGCTTCAAACGCCATCTGCTCCATTTCTGTTCCCCTCACCGACAAGGAGTCCGAGATTCCCGAATTCAGAGAACTTCTTGTAAAGTACGACCTGCGTAAAACGATAGTGACTGCCGATGCTCTGCACTGTCAGAAAAAGACATGTGAAGCCATAATCTCAAAGAAAGGCCATTACCTGATTAAGGCAAAAGGTAATAATGAAGCGCTTGTTGCGGAGATTGAACAGAGTTTCTCGAACCAGAAATATTCGAAGAAGATACAGAAACTTCATCACAATGACTGTGACTACGAGATGCTCCTCATCTCCGACATCATTTCCGACGTGAACTGGCCGCATTGTAAAGCATACGTCAAAATGATCTCCTACAAGAGAAAGGATCAGGTGGACTTCAATCCTGTTCCACAGTATTTCGTCACTTCTCTAAAGGACATAACGCTGATTGCAGAAGCCGCAGACAACCGATGGAACATAGAGGATGGCCTTCATTTCTTCAAAGATGATTTCCTGGATGAAGACAGCTGTACGTTTACAGGCAAGAATGCTGTCCAGGTCATGGCCACCATCAACAATATTGTCTATTCCTTCTACCGTATTGCTGCCGCCATTCTGAATGACACAATGCAAAGGACAATCATGCGCTACGAGGAAAATCCTCTTGAATTAATCTCCCTTGTAACACCTCTCCTCAAGAAGACCAACTTCAATGCTCTCGTGAGAAACAACATGAGAGGCGGTAAGAAGACGGAGTAAAACTCAATACTATTCCCTTATAAAGATTAGCGCTGTCGATGATTTTGGCACCGGCAGCGCCTTCATGGCCATCAGCCTGAAAACTTTTTAAGAGCAGACTGCATAGACCTTAAAAACATCGTTTTCATGCTGTTTTTACACTCATTTCTTCCTATTTGATAGGAGAGGAAGACTTTCATGCGTAACTGCTAGGCGTGAAGTTGAGTTCCACATGTTTTGATATCTGACCTGGTCCGAGGTAAAAAG
>CAZKIT010000360.1:0-1250 GCA_964552905.1 uncultured Spirochaetaceae bacterium | reverse complement strand
CAGCCGGACCATGAGCCGTTTTCATGATCCCGATTACGGACTCGATGTGGACTTTCATCTCTCTCCAATTTATACTTTCAGTGTGAAAAAGCTTATTGTATTTATATCCATCATTTTCTTTTGTGTTGTTTCACTTTCCGCAGAGAAGGCCTTCTGGCTCGGCAGCGGCTATGAAGGAAAGAGCGCGGCTTCCGATAAATACAGCGTTTCATCAACGCTGCAGGTAAGTTACGGTGAGGAGAAGACGACCGTAGTCGTCGCATCATCACTTCCCGACACGCTGGAGGGAAGAGATCTCGGGCTCTCGCGTTCCGCTCTCGAGGATCTCGGAATCTGGGGAAAGGGAGACAAGGAAGTCAGTGTGACTCTTCTCAGGGGTTCGGTTGTCGAACTAGAGGATAAAGAAGACGCAGAAGACAGCGGATGGTACTCGTTCATACTCCACAGCACGAAGAGAACGATTGCACTTGACAACTACCGTGCACTGACGGCCAACGGCTTCAAGGTTAAGACAGCCGTCGACGGCGAGAAGATTACATTCACGGTCCTCTACATTGCAGAATACGAAGTAGAGGAAAAGAAGGCTCTCATCGAAAGCCTCGGCTTCACAGTCGATAAAATCGAAGAAACTGAAAATCCATACCTGTAAAGCAAGGAGCATACGCCATGCTTGATGACCTTATCAGAGAAAGTACCGCACTCTTCAGTGACGGAGCATCCACGGTCCTGAGGGGCCATGAGAACAGACAGCGCAGTGCCGTTCTCCGTAACGGAAGTCTTGTAAGTAACGTCCGTGCGGAAGGAAGGGGCGTCAGCGCCCTCGTCTACCGCGGCGGGGTATACGGATTCTCATCCGCCCCCGAATACTCGAAAAACGCGGCCGACACCGTCATGGCAGAAGCGGAGAAGAACGCATCGTTCCTCTCCTCACATACTCCCGGTTCGCTCGGCCCCTTCCCGTGCTACCCCGGAAAGAGAGTCGAAACCCTCAGGACAATCGACGATGCAGAGCAGAAGGACATAATCGAACGCCTTAAGGAAATCGACAGCTATATCGTCTCGAAATACCCAGACCTCACGGCCCGCAGCATCAGATACCGCGAAGACAGTCAGGACAAGATCATCTACTCCTCCGACATGTCCTCGGGCCATGTGATAAATCCCCGCGCACATATCGTCATAACCCTCAGCTCCGTCACAAAGGACGGAACACCGGTATCCCTCTCGGATGTATACGGTGGCAGAGGCGG
>CAZKIT010000359.1:0-1256 GCA_964552905.1 uncultured Spirochaetaceae bacterium | reverse complement strand
AAGTACCTCAGGGTCTCCTATGAACCATTCATCTAACTTATTATTCTTTTGATATCTATAACCAAGATAATATAAATAATAATGAATTAAATCTTCTAATAACTCATCTCCCTGTCTTAATGAAATAATTTCACTACCAGGATTCATGTAAAAATAGCTGCTTAATCTATTTTCTATATTTGAATCTTCCGAGAAACCTATTTTATATATAAATTTATTTCCCTTAAGATACGATTTTACTAAATATAACATATTATAAATTTTTTAATAAATATCCTTCTATTCTCTTTTTAGTCTTAGGATCAGAAAACTTTATTCGTGTTAGACTAAAATATTTATCTAAATCTGTAGCTTTAGGTTTAGATGTTATACCTAAATCTCTGTAAATATCTTGAAGAGTAGATTTAATCTCTTTCAATGTATATCTAGAATTAACCTTAAATTTTTTATATACCACAGAAGATAATTCGGACTCTTTGGATACATCTATCATACCTAATTCTAATTTTTTCTCTTCATAATCTTTGGAGCTGCAACCTTTAGTCCCGTAAAAATTGTAATATTTTCTGTATTTAGGATCTTTTATCTTGAAATAAATTATGTCAGAAACTTCTTTATTTCCTTGATGTTTATCCATAAATTCACAGTACATTCTCATTTTATATTTGAATATACCAGTACTATAAAATTTTGTATCCAGGAAATCTTGAACTTCCTTTTCTAAGTCACTCTGATATTCAGATATATTAGAAGAAATAGATTCAAGAGATTTAGTTACAGAAATTTTGTCTTGATAATCTTTTTGAGACACTTCCCAAGATCTCTCATTAGCTATGTCTATAAAACTATTATATACAGGTTTTCCCGTTTTCTTGGAAATACTTACAAAATCATGAATATACTTCTCAGAGTCTCTTTCCAATTTTTTAATGAAAGATTTCTGTTCTTCAGGAGTTCCTTTCTCATAAAAATCCAATAATCTTTGTGTTTCCCCTCTTCTTTCTTCTTGAGTTTTATCAAAAGTTTCTCTATCTTCAATTTCTGTTTTTCGGATAGTTCTATAGAAAATCACTATATTATTCTTAAAGGGATTCTCTCTATTTCTCTGTCTTCCTACTATCTGAGGTAAATCTAATGAAATATCAAGTGCTAATGATTTAATATTAGGATCAGCAAAGACATAGCTAGAAGCACTATCTGAATAAAAGTCGCTTCCTATATAAGCAGTCTTGGTACAAAAAGTAAACATTTTATTC
>CAZKIT010000358.1:0-1257 GCA_964552905.1 uncultured Spirochaetaceae bacterium | reverse complement strand
CATAACAGCCGATGAAGGCGAAGGCAGTGAAGAGGACCTCAAGGCAAAGCTCTCGGCCTTCGAACCGAAACTCGTAAGGGAGGCCCTCACGAGCACAATCATGAACTCGATGGTTCTTCCGCAGGACGGAAGCGCAGTCGAGGAAAAGACGAAAAGGATCCGCACACTGCTTTCAATTGCATTCCCTTCTGACGACATTCTCTCCTACTACGACCAGATCAGCCAGCACATGGCACAGTATCCGAAGCATAAGGAAGAGATGATGAAGCAGCTCAAGGAGCAGCTTGAACCTATGCTGAGGCAGAAGGAAGAGACAATGAGGGAGAAGTACGGCCAGAGCGTTCATCTCACAATCGAGAACGACAAGGAAAGCCTCGAAATGGTCAAGAACTACATCGACAGGCTGAACAGCCAGTACCAGCAGACCCTCGATAACGCCAAGGAGACCATGAAAGCCCTCCTTAGCGAGAAAGGCTGAGAGAAGTACAGAAGTTTTTATCTGGAGATTTCTTCAGAAAAATCCGGGTTTTCTCCAGATAAAACAGATTCCGGTATCAGAACCGGGAGACGAAATGAGAAGGAGAACCTCTTTTCATGAGAGGCTCATTTCATGCATGGAAAAGGTCATCCAGAAGAACAACATTCGTGAATACACCGCCGTACTCATTCCTCTTCAGGCCGAATGTGGTAATCAGGGTACCTCTCACGGACACCTTGGGTGAAAGTTCCTTCTGCAGACAATGACCATCAGATTCTTCCTGTGACAACCCATGAATTCCGGAATGCCTCGAAAGCCCGCATGAATCCGGAGCGGAAAGAATCAAGCCATGGAAGCTCATCAAGAAAGACAACCTGTCTTGAACCTTCGTCTATTTTCTGCAGATACCTCTCCAGGAGGAAGAAAGCATCAAGCCAGGAATCAGGCTTATCACATGCATCCATTCCCTGCAGGACAAGAGAATTATAGAAATGGTCAAGCCGGGCCTTCAGAAATCCTCTGGGGTCACTGCTGTCAGGAGCAAGCCCTGCATGCCTGAAAGTGATGCGGGAACCGAAGACCTCATCAACAAGGAAAGTCTTTCCCTCCCTTCTTCGTCCATAGATGGCAACGAGTTCCGCACTGTTCCTTTCATAAAGCCTCTGCAGCTCTTCCACTTCCTTTTTGCGTCCTATAATATAGCCACCCCCTAATTTTATCTGGAGATTTCTTAAGAAAAATGCAGAGTTATCTCCAAATAAAAATAGGGCTCAGCAACA
>CAZKIT010000357.1:0-1266 GCA_964552905.1 uncultured Spirochaetaceae bacterium | reverse complement strand
ACTCTTCCCTTACTCCGGCCCCGCTGAGGTGTCCGTCACTGACGTTGATCTGTACTGGAATGGCATCCCTGAGGCTCTCCACGTGGGAGATTATGCCGATGGTCTTTCCTTCTTCGCGAATCTTGAGGAGAGCATCCGTTGCCCTTTCCAGGTATTTGGGATCGAGGGTCCCGAAGCCTTCGTCGAGGAAGAAGGATTCTATGGAGAGGGATGCGCTGTTCATGCTGCTGAGGCCCAGTGCGAGCGAGAGGCTTGTTATGAAGGTCTCGCCCCCGGAGAGGCCGTCTGCAGGACGCTCCTCGTTGTTGTTATCAAGGTCGATTACGTTGAAGGAGAGGTCATCCTTATCGTCAGCCTTGAGAATGTATCTGTCACAAAAATCCCCGAGGCGGATGTTTGCGGCCTTGATGAGCTCTTTGAACGTGAAGCTCTGGGCATATCTCATGAGCTTCTTGCCGTCTGCCGAGCCTGCCAGAGTATTGAGGTCCTCCCAGAGGCTGTACTCTTTCCTTGCCTTCTCGAGGTCCTTCTTCTTGCTCTCTACGCGTTCCCGTTCCTTCTCGTCATTCCTGAGTCTCTCCGTAATGGATCCGATATCCTGGGTCGTTTTCTCGTGTGATACCTCATTCTCCCTTATGAGCGCGGAGAGATTGTCAGCTCCGAAGTACGGGTTGTCTTCCTCCCTGAGGGCTGCGATTCTTTCGGCGTTGTTCTTCCTCAGCGCCTCGTTCTCCCTGATGGCCATCTCCTTCTTTGAAAGTGCTGATGCTGAATCATCAAGAGCTTTTCTGAGAGAAGAGAGCTTCTTTTCGAGTGCGGCTCTTTCGTCTGCAGTGCTTCCGGAGAAGCTTGCATTACGGGCGGCGACGCTTTTTTTGTATTCTTCCAGTTCTCTGTTCAAGTTTTCCAAGCGGATGGTGTACTCGTTTTCCGCATCCCTGAGAGAAAGAGTAAGGCGGATGACAGCTTCGCTTAGGGTCGCCTTCTCGGATGAAAGTTTCTCCCGCTCCTCATTCATTTCCTTGTAGGCCGTGCTCCTCTTACCGAGAACTCCGACATCATCGGTATTGAACGGAGCGAAGTTCTCTCTCAGCTTTGCCTCAATTTTCTCTCTCTCGGCTACGGCCTTTTCCACATCACCATGGAGTCTTGTCTCCGTCTCCGTGAGAACCAGGAGAGTCTGGGAGAGTGTGTTGAGAACGCTCTTTGCTTTCTCGCTTTCTATCCTGTCCCTGCTGTCCTTCTCGCGGAGAAAGCGGAGCTTTC
>CAZKIT010000356.1:0-1266 GCA_964552905.1 uncultured Spirochaetaceae bacterium | reverse complement strand
AGGAAGTCACAACACAGGTCAGCCAGCAGTCCGTTGACTGCGGTATCATCTACGCTACCGACGCATTCTCCGCAGGCCTCACAGTCGTCGACACAGCAACAAGCGAAATGACAGGAGGCAGAGTAATCTACCCGGCAGCAGTTCTCGTGGGAGCAAAGAACGCAGATGCAGCCGCATCTTTCCTCGAATACCTCAAGGGTGACGAGGCAATGGCAGTATTCGCATCAGTCGGCTTCGCAAGCGCACTCTGATTACCATCACTCATAAGTAAGGAGGGCCACGCGCCCTCCTTGTCTTTCACTACGAACTCAACTATTAATCATGGACTGGTATCCGCTATACAACTCAATAAGAATCGCATTCTACACGTCAATCATCGTGTTCTTCCTCGGAATATTTCTTGCTCATGTCGTTGCAAGGATGCACCCGGTTGTCAAGGGTATTCTCGATGTCATTCTCACACTTCCCTTAGTACTTCCCCCGACAGTCGTAGGATTTTTCCTCATACTCATCTTCGGAGTGAAGACACCGCTGGGTCAGTTCCTGCAGAAATTCGGAATCAAATTCGTGATGACCTGGTACGGCGGTATCGTTGCGGCAACCGTTGTCGCATTTCCCCTTATGTACAGAACAACAAGAGGAGCCTTCGAGGCTTTCGACACCACGCTCAGTGAAGCGGGACGGACGCTCGGACTCTCGAATACATTCATCTTCTGGAGGATAAAGATTCCAACATGCAAGCAGGGAATCCTTGCAGGAGTCGTTCTCGCATTCGCACGTGCTCTCGGTGAATACGGCGCGACAAGCATGCTCATCGGCTACACCCCCGGAAAGACTGCCACCATTTCGACAACGGTCTACCAGCTCTGGAGGACAAACAACGAAAAGGAAGCCTACATCTGGGTTCTCATCAACGTCGCAATCTCCGCAGTGGTTCTCCTTACAGTCAACCTTCTTGAATCGAAGGACAAGAAATCGGGGAGGAAAAAGTAATGAGGCTCACTGTAGACATAAAGAAGGACTTCGGGTCCTTTGTTCTCACATCCTCCTTCGAGACTGAAGACCTCCTCACCGGTTTTCTCGGTTCCTCGGGCTCGGGCAAGAGCATGACGCTCAAGTGCATCGCGGGAATCGTCACGCCCGACGAGGGATACATAGCACTCGACGACAGGATTCTTTTCGACAGCACGAAGAGGATAAACATAAGACCCCAGGACAGGAAGGTGGGCTACCTCTTCCAGAACTACGCTCTCTTTCCTTCAATGA
>CAZKIT010000355.1:0-1272 GCA_964552905.1 uncultured Spirochaetaceae bacterium | reverse complement strand
GAGGAGTTCTAAGAGGAGTTCTAAGAGGAGCATCATCATAGCCAAAGGAGGAAAATATGGCTCTATCGATAAACATTACCGAGTTGGTTGAAAACCATATTGTTGAAAGTTCTCAACCAACAAGGATCCGAGTAAGTGGAATGAAATATTCGAGTTGAAGGATTCTATTGAGTGCCTGTTCAACAGGCTTAAGAATAAGGCCCTGTGTCTTCACTTCTCCGGTAACAGCTACCGCGGGAGAGAGACAGGTTGTTAAAATGAGTAAGGAGAACGTTATTCTCTCACTGGGTAATTAACTCCAGTAAACCATGAAAGACTAATCTTTGGTTGGTATTTTCCGTTTTTTCGTGGTTTTTTTCCAGATGTTTTTTGGTTACTATTTTCCGTTGTTTTGTGGTTTTTATTTCCCGATGCTAACACTGAGACTTGTCGAAATAGAATCAGGCAGCAGTATCCCTATCTGAATCAATCACATTTCGGGAGTCGGAGTTATGTCTTACGGTCTTAGGCTGATATGGAGCCTCATCATAATGCTTTCCGAATGACTCAGATCCACCATTCGGGAGTCAGCTCTCCAAGGGTGACAGTACGGCCGGACTCATAATCGAGCATGATTTCGATATTTCCATAGCTCTCCGGCATAATCTGGGTCATGAGTTCCCTGCAGGCCCCGCAGGGAGGCATCGCCTTCCCGTCCCAGTTGACAGCAATCACCCGTCTTATTTCGCTCTCGCCGTTAGTAATCATATTGAATATGGCATTACGCTCCGCACAGATTCCGAGTGTGCATGCGCCGTCGACACAGACTCCCGTGTAGATATTCCCCGAAGCCGTTTCGACTGCCGCAGCGACTCCTCCGGCTTCTACCCACTCTGAAATCTTACGTGGATTTATCACCTTCATCGCTTCACTGTAAAGCCTGTTCCATATGGCATCCATCATTTCCATCCTTACTGTTCCCTGACTCTGACAGTATTCCCTGTCACTAAGATTCCTCCATCATCTTTCTCTCTTCATCCGTCAGAGGATATTTTTCAAAGAGATCAGGCCTCAGCCTCTTCGTATCCTTCAGAGCCTCGATGTGTTTCCACTCCTCTATCTTCTGATGATTGCCACTGAGAAGGATATCGGGAACACGCTCTCCCATGTACTCCACAGGCTTCGTGTACTGAGGATACTCGAGAAGTATGTTCTCGTGGCTCTCGTCCGCAGTCGCACCGTCACGGATGACGCCGTCAAGAAGTCTCACGATGCTGTCGACTATCACCTCAG
>CAZKIT010000354.1:0-1292 GCA_964552905.1 uncultured Spirochaetaceae bacterium | reverse complement strand
GTACAGATCAACGTCAGTGACGGACACCTCAGCGGGGCCGGAGTAAGGGAAGAGTGATGTACGGTCTGTTGTAGAGAATGGAACATTGAGAACTTGCAGAAAATGAAATGATAAACTTCATTTCCTGCGAAGTTTTCCTCCTTTTTTCAAAATAGTTGTCTTCCCTTCAGATAACTGGGTTACAATGCCTGTTGTAGACAATTTGCAGCAATGAATAAGGAGCGTGTAATCATGGCAGTACCACAGCTGACAACAGCTGAAGTTGAAAAGGCGATAAAAGACATTAAGATGAATGGTGTCCCTTCTCGTAAAAAGAGTACGAAATATGACCTTGTCATCAATGGAGAGAAATATCCACCACGGTATGTCGTGTCAAAGACGCTAGAAATAGCCGGAAGACTGAATGATTACAACAATGAGCCCAGTTCAGATGAATCCATGGTAGCGCTTCAGAGGTTAGGACTCAAGATATTCGATAAGAACGGAAATCCGGCGCCTAAATTTGGTGTTTCAGACAATACAGATTCCAATCAGAATGTTGCAGTCACTACTCAGAATACAACTGCTTTGAAGAATGATTCCCAATCTGAATATGTGTCCGGATATGTGAGAAAGTTGCTTGATTCAAAGAACATAATCTTCCGTGGTGCTCCTGGAACTGGAAAATCCTATCTTGCAAAGGAAATTGCCACATACCTAATCACCGAAGGGAAAAGCATTGAATATTCTGAGCTTTCCAAAGATCAGAAGGAACAGGTGGAGTTTGTCCAGTTCCATCCGAGCTACGACTATTCAGATTTTGTAGAGGGGTTAAGGCCCAAAATCAACGGGGACGGCTCAATGAACTTCGAACTGAGGGACGGAATCTTCAAGATCTTTGTAGAGAAGGCAAGAAGGAATTACGAGAATTCACATAAAGAAGACGCCGATATAGCGAAGGAACTGTCTGTTCAGGATGCGATGACACGGTTTTTCGAGAATATTCAATATGATGGAGAGAATGAGACAAATACCTTCGAAACCATACAGGGCAATAAATTCATCATCGAGAATGTTGATGACAAGCACATTGATGTCTATATACCGAAGAATAAGATTTCCCAAAAACTCGTTTTGAATTTGGAAGAAATCAGAAAAATGCTTGAGTCAGAAGTTGATTTTTCTCAGGTAAAACAGATTACCGAATTCTTCAAGAAGGCTAATGCCACACAAGCGTACTCCTACGACTTGATTATCTACCAGAAAATCAGGGAACTCCAGAACAGAACAGTAAATGCAACACAGATCAAGAG
>CAZKIT010000353.1:0-1304 GCA_964552905.1 uncultured Spirochaetaceae bacterium | reverse complement strand
AAGGTTCGGTTGATATGAAAAACAGATTCGATGAAGAGATCAACGGTCTCTATCTCCAGATAGTAAGTATGGCCACGAACACCGAGAGTGCCGTGGAACTCCTCTCCCAGGCGATGAACGGGGAAAGGAATGACATCATGGAAGAGGTTGAAGAGAAAAACCGGGAAATCGAGAAGCTCAGCAAGGAGAGCGACGCAGCGTGCGTGAACCTCCTCCTTCGTTTCCATCCCGTAGCAAGGGACCTCAGACGCATTTCGTCGGCGACGAAGATAATCGCCGACCTCGAGCGCATCGGGGACAACGCCCTCGACGTTGCCGAAGTCATGCTCTACTGCAAGAACCATGAACTTTATTCCGAAATTTTCCTCGATAAAATGTGCATGAGTGTTAAGAAAATGGTTGAGGATGCTGTACAATCATATATAGCGAGCGACATTTCGCTTGCCGCTGAAGTCGAGAAGATGGATGACACTGTCGATGAATACTTCCTCAAAGCAAAGGAAAGCCTCATCGCCCTCATCAGGGCATCGTCATCATCGTCTGACGAAGCACCCGATCTTATGATGATCGCAAAGTACCTCGAGAGAATGGGTGACCATGCGGCCTCCATATCCCACTGGGTGCTCTACGAACAGGGGGAATGATGATAGTTTTAATTGAAGATGACGCCTCGATCCAGAAACTCGTGAAGTATGCCCTCGAGATGAACGGCTACACTGTAGCCGTATTCGGCTCCTGGGAGGAGTTCGAAAAGGGGAAGGTCGACAAGGCCGAGCTCTTCATACTCGACATAATGCTTCCCGGGCTTTCGGGACTCGAAATACTGGGGCGCCTCAGGGATGACAGGAAGTTCGCTTCTGTTCCCGTCATGTTCCTCACGGCGAAGTCGACCGAACTCGACAAGGTCACGGGACTCGACAGCGGGGCCGATGACTATCTTACAAAGCCATTCGGAATTCTGGAGCTCATAAGCCGTGTAAAGGCCCTCATAAGGCGGTCCCGGACCGGCGTGAAGGATGAAGACATACTCTCTGCCGGAAACATCAGAATGAACCGGGGTGAGCATAAGGTCTACTACCGTGATGACCCCGTCGAGCTTACTCTCAAGGAGTACGAACTCCTGGAGTACCTTCTCCTCAACAGGGGACTTGCGGTTAAGAGGGAGACGCTCCTGAGCGAAGTGTGGGGCTATGAATACTACGGGGAGAGCAGGACTGTCGATGTTCATATCCGTCACCTCAGGGAGAAGCTCGATCCCGACGGAGACATAATCGAAACCGTGAAGGGCCTGGGATACAGAATCA
>CAZKIT010000352.1:0-1305 GCA_964552905.1 uncultured Spirochaetaceae bacterium | reverse complement strand
TGGCATCCGCTCTCGAAGGCGTCGAGAACGCCGACAGCAGCGATCTCGTGAAGGCTCTCGAAAGCGGAACGAAGTTCGCTTACGAAGCAGTCATGACTCCGACGGAGGGCACGATGCTCACAGTCATGCGCTGCGCGACGGAATATGTTGCCAGAAGGGAATACTCATCCCCGATGGATGTCCTTGCAGACTTCCTCGAAGAGGCGAGACGGACCCTCGACAAGACTCCGTCGATGCTTCCCGTTCTCAAGAAGGCGGGTGTCGTCGACTCCGGCGGAGCGGGACTCGTATACATCGTCGAGGGAATGCTCAGGGGAGCATTCTCCGAAGATGACAGCACGGAAGACGATGACGAATCATTCACCTTCACGGCTCCGGGACAGCAGAACCTGGATCTCGATCTCTTCACGGAGGACAGTGTACTCGAATACGGATACTGCACCGAGCTTCTTGTCCGCTTACAGAGAGCCAAGGTCGATATCGAGTCATTCGATGTCAACGTAATCCTCGACTACCTCAGGGAAATCGGAAACAGCGTAGTCACGGTGAAGAGAGGAAGCGTCGTTAAGATTCATGTCCACACGAAGACTCCCGACAAGGTTCTTTCCTTCTGCCAGAGGTACGGGGAATTCCTGAAGATCAAGATAGAGAACATGTCTCTCCAGCACAGCAACACCGAACTCCCGGATACGGAGGACAGTGCTCCTTCTGTCGAAAAGACCGAGAAGAAGAAATACGGTGTCGTTGCAGTCGCATCGGGGGAAGGAATCAAGAAGATGTTCACCGATTCCGGCGCCGATGAGATTGTCGACGGCGGACAGAGCATGAATCCTTCGACGGAAGCTTTTCTCAGAGCATTCAAAAACGTCAATGCCGAGACAATCTTCGTTCTTCCGAACAACAGCAACATACTTCTCACGGCGAAGCTTGCCGCGGGAATGTTCAAGTTCTCTGATGTCAGGGTAATCGAATCGAAGAGTACGGGTGAAGGCTATGCCGCCCTCTCGATGTACTCGGGAGAAGAGGAGAGCGCCGACGAGATTGTCGAGGAGATGACCGATGCGATGAAGAGCTCCGTCACCGCTGCTGTCTCGAAGAGCATCCGTGATGCAGAAGGTGTCAGGGAAGGTGAGTACATCGGCTTCAGGGGAAAGGATATCCTCACATCGCGTCCGTCTCGTACCGACGCAGTAATGGAAACTATGGCTTCTCTTGGTATCGACGACTATGATATTGCACTCGTAATATATGGAAAGGCTGTCGAAGAAGATGAAGCAAAGAATGTCGAGAAGGAGATCTCCTCAC
>CAZKIT010000351.1:0-1316 GCA_964552905.1 uncultured Spirochaetaceae bacterium | reverse complement strand
GCCGTGAAGACTGTCGAGAGCCAGCAGGTCAGAAGCGGCAGCAGAGCCGTGGAGCCGAAGGACCCCGTAAAGGACGGAACACTCTTCAAGGAATGGACACTTGGCGGAGAGAAGTATGACTTCTCCACTCCCGTCACAGGAAACATCACACTCAAGGCAAGCTACTGCAATGTCTATACAGTCACATTCAACACAAACGGCGGAAGCGAAATCCAGTCACAGAAGGTCATTGAAGGAACAGTTCTCACAAAACCTGCAGACCCAGTGAAAGAAGGAACAACCTTCTGCAAGTGGAACAGAGTCTACGGCGAGAACAATGACGTCGAATATTACGATTTCAAAGAGCCGGTCACTTCTGATCTCAAACTCTTTGCCGTCTACAATGACGAGGACACATGCATAATCATATTCGACAGCAACGGCGGTTCCCAAGTGGCTGATCAGATAATATCGAGCGGAGAAATGGTTTCCGAGCCCAAGAACCCGACAAAGGAAGGCGTAAACTTCAAATACTGGGTACAGGTAAAGGACGGAAAAGCATCAACGAGTGCATACAATTTCAGTGAACCTGTATCAGAGGAAAGTATTACACTGAAGGCAGTCTACTACTGCACTGTCACATTCTGGTCAAAGGGCGGCTCATCTGTTCAGAACGACATTCAGCACATAGATGAAGGAGGTTTTGCAACCGAGCCGGCTTCTCCCGCCGCACCTTCTTCAATGTGGGGATTCAGGGAATGGGTTCTTGTAAAGGATGACGGAACAACAGAATCATTCGACTTCAAGCATACCCAGATAAAATCCGACATGACATTCTGGGCAACATTCTGGGACAAATACACTGTTACATACAGGAATGCTGACGGAACGGTTTACAAGACAGAGTATGTCAAGGAAGGAACAACCGCTCCCGAGCTTGAAGGTCCGGAAAAGGACGGAGCATGGAGTTTCAGTGCGTGGGTCGCAGACGGCACAACTGTAGCCTATGATTTCACAACTGCAGTCAATGCAAATCTGAACCTCACTGCAACCTATGTAGAAGGCTACAGGGTAACATTCGACAGTGACGGCGGAGACTATACTCCGTCCGCACAGTTCATAAAGGAGAACGGAACGGTTACAGAGCCGAAGAATCCGGACAAGGCCTCTACACGCGGCTTCATGTGGTGGACCAAAGACGGCAGCAATCCGTACGACTTCTCCTCCCCTGTCACATCATCCTTCACTCTCAAGGCTGTCTACTGGCCGAGCAACATGATTACAGGCGGAGATTCGACTGTATATGATGAAAACATGTACGGAATCAAGAATGAAGT
>CAZKIT010000350.1:0-1325 GCA_964552905.1 uncultured Spirochaetaceae bacterium | reverse complement strand
CCTGATACTGAAGAGTACGGAGTATAATGATTTTGAAAAGACATATATATTCCCGAAGGGAACCAAACTTGACATTGGCCTTAACCTTGATCTTGATGACTGTTCTGACAGCAGTGGAAGAGCCTACATAGACGGATGGCTGAAGAACGGAGAAACAGAGACTGGCAGTACTAATATAACGCTTACTGAAGATTCCGTGACTTATAAGGCCGTCTGGAAAAAGTACACAAACACGGTGTCATTTGATAGAAACGGAGGCCTCTTCACCGCTACCGGAACGACCGATGCAGAGAGTTCAGTTCCGAGTCAGACCGTTGAAGTGGACGGCAAGGCGACAAAACCGGACGGAACGATGACATACGACGGAGATGATACAGTGACCTTCCTCTGCTGGTCACTCGACGGCGTCACCGAATATGATTTCAATACCCCTGTCACGGAAGATATTGAGCTGATGGCATTATGGATATCAGATGCAGAATATACAGTCACCTTCGACTACGGCTACGACGACCTGAAGAAGGAAGTGAAGGTTACAAGGTGCAATAAGGTTCCAGAGTTCGACAGACCCGAAAGGGCAGGATACATCTTTGACGACTGGTACTACATGGACGGAGATTCCGAAGAATACTTCTCATTTGAGAAGAAGAAAATAAGAGATAATCTCACTGTCTATGCAAAGTGGTTTGAGAATCCGGAATGTACTGTAAGCTACAGGACAGTGGATAACTACACAATCTACGAGGAGACGATCGCATCGGGAACGAGAACGGCCGGAATAGAGCCTCCGCAAAGGGAAGGATACACGTTCACCGGATGGTACGAATTTGAAGATGATCCCATGATCTCGGGTGAAATAATGATCACCGATGAGAAGTTCGACTTCTCTTCTCCTGTCTACTATGATGTGATACTTGCTGCTATGTACAGCAAGAATGAAGACTGAGGTCTAAAGAGACAAAAGACTGAGGCTGCGGAGAAATCTGCAGCCTCAATCTGTACAGAATGCCCCTTTCTGTCGGAGAGCGGCGGGGCCGTAACTTGACGACCGCTGGCTCTCTCACTACCTTCCATTCCAGTGAGGATAAATCCATCATGAAGAAGAAAACACTGAAGACAGTACTTACCGTAATACTTGTCGTTCTCATCATAGCTGCGATAACGGTAGGAACAATCATATATGTGAGAGACTATAAAAAGACAAAGGTCTTCACATCCGTAAGCGGTAACAGCACGATTGCCATCTACATGGTAGGGGAGCCCGACTTCCCCTACGGGAAGACGGACTGCCGTCTTGTTCTCAAGACAAAGGGGAAGGATACGGT
>CAZKIT010000349.1:0-1330 GCA_964552905.1 uncultured Spirochaetaceae bacterium | reverse complement strand
CGTATCTGAATTCAACTGTCAGTTATGGCAATTATAGGAGAAAGTGGGAAAGGCATCTTTTAGAAATGGATTCAGAATCTTTCTACGTTTAGCCCCCTCTGTGCGTTGTGACACCGTTGTCGAAAAGCGTAGCATACTTTGAAGGGAAATTATCGGTTTGTATCATTGTTGCTCAGTAAGGGAATTACTAACGTGTGCAGATGATACAGTTCAGAAGGGTCGCCAGAAAAAGTGTGGCTCTTTTTTTTGCCAGAAAGTCAATGTTTCTTGGTCATACAAGACGTTTCCTATGATTTTCTGAGTTGTGCAAGCCAGTTCCCCGGGAAAGCCAGATGACTGAGACTGACATCGTCTTCATATTTTCTGAATAGCTCTTCAAATGAAGGTATGAACTCTGAGTTCCATTTCTCGTTGAATGTATAAAGTTGCTTTACTGCAAGTACCGCTCCCCACAGCTTTCTCTTTTGTGTTTCTTCGATAGCAAAACCAGAAGGCATTGCGGTAAAAAATCTGTATGCTGACCCAGATATTTGCGGCACTTCTTACCATGATTACTCCAATACCCACTGTCTTATGATATCCGATTGCGGATTTTTGAATGCGAATCATAAAACCGAACCTGTATGGAGGAGTTAAGTCTACTCTTTCCACATATCTTACAGTTCTGACTGCTAAGGGAAGTCGCCATCTCTTTAATGTACCTGAGGAATGGGAGTAATCGATGATAACTCTAAAAAAAGTGAAATAAACCACTAAATAGTATGCCGATAAGGGAGTAATAGATTTGTCTATGAAATGAGAAATCGTTTTTCCGATGATAGAAGAGGAAAAATAAGCTCAAATCGTTAACGCAATGACAGGCAAGATGATGAATGATGGCTGTTCGAAACAAAGCAAATTCAAAGAGAACACTGATGAAATATCTTGGGCTGCTGGAAATCGTCAGTCTTATTTCTTAATAAGTTAGCAGTTGTGTTCTCGGTTGCATCCCTCAGTCTGATAACTATCAGCCTCCGGTGTCGATTTAGTCCTGTTTCCACTTTTGCACTTCTCTCATGATACTCGGGCCGTAGGTGTGAATCTGTTCCCTCATGCGAACTTCGGTCTTTTCGAAGGTTTCAGTACATTTTTCGTCTGTAGGTTTCAACTACGTAATGTGGATTCATCTCTATGAAAGTTTTTCAGAGGGAAGAGCTTTTTACTGTGCGCTGTGATAAGACTTAGGAATTTATATTTCAGGAAGATTCTTCATCTCCGTAATCAGACAAGCGAATCCTCCCTTTCCATAATAACCGGGAAAGGATGCTCCTCTTTCGTATGCATACTCCGA
>CAZKIT010000348.1:0-1330 GCA_964552905.1 uncultured Spirochaetaceae bacterium | reverse complement strand
ACCCAGACTGCCATCCTCAAGACTGCTCGCATCGTCGGTGTATGATAGAGGCTCCCGGCGGGAAGATGACCGTCAGGAGCTTTTCTGATATTGAAGAGTCTTCAGCTGAGATATCGTTTTTGGAGCTTTGCAAGGTTTCAGATTACAGGCGGAACATATCAGATAGATTATCTTTTTCAATTGCCTGCACAATCAGTTGAAGATGTTCTCCTGCACAGCAGATTGCAGATGCATATTCTTTTCTGTTGTCATGCAGATACGCCATCAAGTAATCCCACCTCGTACATATTCTTATAGAGACGTTCAGGGTAATAACCCATGAAAGGTTTCAGATCGGTGAAGCTTATATTCTTCCTCTTCATATATGTCAGAAGCCGTTCTGTCAGTTCCTTTCCCTCGACTTCCGAAACAGAATCGACATCTTTCAGGAGATCCAGAAACTGGAGAACAGATGCATTGTCGTCGTCGATTCTGCAGTAAGGCTTCCGTATTATGATTCGTTGTGATGAAAGCTTTGTCTCGCGATAGTCAGTTGTCGCTCTGTTCGTGATGACGTCATAAACTGACGGGACCTGCGTTGTCAGCCCCATCTGATTTGCGAACAGCAGTCCTCCGATATAGCCGCAGCAGCCATTTCCATCCCTCAGATACTTCTTTCTGATTACCTTCTCTATCGATAATGCCGAACTTCCGAAGAAAGCAGAGGAGGACGGTATGTAATATATGCCGGTGTCGAATCTTTTTATAAGCCCCTCTTCGTTCAGTTTCATTATCTCCTGCCGTAGAGTAACAGTCTTCATATCTTCGACAGTCAATTCCGACAGTATGATAGGCTCATCTGTTCCATAGACTTCTTTCAGCATGTAATACACCCTTTCTTTTTCTTTCATTCCGAACTTCCTATGTAATAATTTCGAAGATTCTGTTTTCTCTTTTGTTATGTTATTATGAATTCTTATTTCTGGAAAGCTTTTTCTTCAGATTTTCAAACTATTCTTCATCCTCATTTCTGTTCTCGACGCGAGCGCTGTTCATTGCTGATTCAGCAGTTCTTATATGAATTGCAGCTGCCTCCGTTTTAACGTGCAACCCTGCAGCAGATAATCTTTCGAAGTCATCCATGCCCGCATTTCCGGATACCTGACTTATGTGGAAGATTACAGAGCAGCCGACCTTCCTGCCCTGCGATCTCTGCTTCTGTCGGGAAATCCTGCGGAAGCTTCTGCAGCGTCGGAATATCAGAAAAACTGCCTGTCACCGGAGGACCACCCCATTCGGATAAAACGATAGCGTAAAACGCGATTGTACTGTAAAATGGAACCATGAAGGA
>CAZKIT010000347.1:0-1334 GCA_964552905.1 uncultured Spirochaetaceae bacterium | reverse complement strand
TACGAAGAGGTCAACTACGATGCAATCGACATGATTCCCCTCGTTCTCAAGGTCAACGAGAAGAGTGCTCTCAACTCCTTCTCGTCACTCAATCACGAGAAACCCGTCATAACGGAAAGCGAAGACGGAGGATACATCTGCTCGATAAAGATTGAGAACTCGATAGAGCTTATGCTGCGTCTCGTACAATGCGGAACAAGCGTAGAGGTACTCGAGCCGAAGACGACAAGGGAGAAGTACATAAAGCTTCTTTCAAATATTCTTTCCATTTACAACAAATGAGAAACAGGGGTGCAGGGAGACGGCCCCCTTTCTCATGAATCAGTCTATCTCTAGATTTCCGCTCGTAGTCGATACCGTCACGAGATGACTCCCGCTCCCGACGGAGAAGACGTCATCTGCGTATTCCAGCAGACCGCTGTAGGAAAGCTTGCCGTTGACTGAAGAGAACTTTATGACGGTATCTTCCGGGACAGGCGTTATCGTAACAGAGCCGCTTGTCGTATTTATCTTTCCGTCGACAGGTGTTTCAAGCGACAGGGAAACATCTCCGGATGTCGCATCAAGAGAAAACGAGGAGACAGATAGCGAGTCTATCGTAACATCTCCGGACGAGGATGAAAGATCCATAGTCAGTGCAGAAAAAGACGAGAGTGATACTTTTCCCGACGTAGTCGATATTTCAGCCGTATCTCCTGCATCGAGAGATGATGATGTGATATTTCCACTGACAGAGGAGACAGAAAGCGAGGAAGCTTCTCCTGAAAGAGAGATGTTTCCGCTTGTGGAACTGACGGATGTTTTCCCGGTTCTGATGCTGTCCGCCGTCAGGTTTCCGGAAGTCAGGGAGAATTCGGCTCTGTCACATTCGACGCTCTCGACCTCCACATTTCCCGATGAAACGGAAAGCTCGGCTTTTCTGCACGACAGGGAAGATAGAAGAATATCTCCCGTAATGGATAAGATGGATACATCTCTGTCCGTGATAATTTCTCCGGACTGTATTGCCCCCGATATTGTCTGGAGCTCCAGACTCCTGCCATGGAATGCGTTCAGGCTTATGTTGCCGTCGGTCGCGATTACCGAAAGTGAAAGCCCCCGGGGAATTTCAACCGAAAGCGGCTTCTTACAGTTCTTACGTGTAAACCTGTACCCGCTTTCACAGAACTCTACATAAAGGACACCATCCTTAACGAGAAAATGCATCTTCTCCTCGTCGCTCACCCCCGTGACGCTCTCCCTCACCGAGACCGCGATGTCTTCACCTTCCGTTATTGTGACATCTCCGCTTCTCCAGTG
This sequence comes from uncultured Spirochaetaceae bacterium, assembly GCA_964552905.1. Classification (GTDB taxonomy): domain Bacteria; phylum Spirochaetota; class Spirochaetia; order Sphaerochaetales; family Sphaerochaetaceae; genus Ornithospirochaeta. The sequence continues at coordinate 35 of CAZKIT010000347.1, read as the reverse complement.
AATAACGACGCTTTTTATATCGCCCTCATCATAGG
>CAZKIT010000346.1:0-1334 GCA_964552905.1 uncultured Spirochaetaceae bacterium | reverse complement strand
GCAGGTGTCTCGACGACAGGTGCCGGCTCTGTAGCAGGTGTCTCGACGACAGAAACAGGCTCTGCAACATGGGCAGACTTAGAAGCCGGAGCTTTTTCAGCCGCCGGAGCTTCCTCAATGGTCTTCTCTTTCTGAATCGACTCCGTCTCCGCCTGAGCTTTGATTATCTGCTGTTCTTTTGTGTTCTGAACAGTTGTAGAAGCACAGGAAACGACAAAGAAGATCACGAGAATTCCAACGAATACTTTTCTAAGAAGTTTGTTCATACAAATCCCCCGAATTATTTTCTCATATTAGAATACTACCGCTGCAACAATGATACAAGTTTTCTTTTTCCTCTACCTTCGTTCCTGGCAGAAAAAAATCCCCCATTTCTGAGGGATGACAGAAGAAAACGCAGCTCATTTCTTCATTGCAACTGCAATCTGTGAAGCAAGCTTTGCGTTGTTGAGAACCAGCTTGATGTTGGCTTCAAGGCTCTTTCCTCCGGTTAGCTTCTGAATCTTGTCAAGAAGATACGGAGTTGTCTCCTTTCCCTTGATTCCGAGAGCATTCATTTCCTTTATTGCAATGTTAATTTCCTGATTGATGTAGTCGGCATTCATCGAGTATTCCTCGGGAATCGGGTTGGTGACGAGAAGACCTGTATTCGGATAGAGATCCTTCTGGACCTTCCACGATGCCGCGATTTCTTCGGGAGTATCAAGTCTCCAGGTTACCTTGAGACCGCTCTCACGGGTATAGAATGCAGGAAGTTCATCTGTTCCGTAGCCCACGACGTTGACGCCCTTCGTCTCGAGGTACTCGAGTGTGAGAGGGAGATCCAGGATAGCCTTTGCACCTGCACAGACGACGAGAACGCCTGTCTTCGTGAACTCGTCCATGTCAGCCGAGATGTCGAATGTCGTTTCGGCTCCGCGGTGTACGCCGCCCACGCCGCCGGTTGCAAAGATGTCGATTCCGGCAAGAGCTGCAACAATCATTGTTGCTGCAACTGTCGTCGCGCCGTCCTCCTTCTTCGCAATGATTGTCGGAATGTCACGTCTGCTTGTCTTCGTGATGGCCATGCCCTTCTTTCCGAAATATTCGATTTCATCCTTCGTGAGGCCTGCCTTGAGACGGCCGTTGATGATTGCAATCGTTGCAGGAACGGCGCCGTTGCGTCTTACCTCGTCCTCGACGAGAAGTGCTGTCTCGACATTCTTCGGATACGGCATGCCGTGACTGATTATCGTGCTCTCGAGTGCTACCACTGGTTTGCCAGTCTCAAGGGCTTCTTTTACTTCATCAGAATAATCCAGGTATCTGTTCATAGGTTTCTTTCTCCTTGATTA
>CAZKIT010000345.1:0-1334 GCA_964552905.1 uncultured Spirochaetaceae bacterium | reverse complement strand
TCATCCTTGCTCGGGAGGAACCAGTCATCGTATTGTTTGCCGTCCACCGTAATACTGTAATCGGCACATGCCTTTGCAGCATATTTGTCTGTCGTTCCCTTGGACGTATCATCGAGTAAATATGCCTTGTCTCCCATCTTCTTGACAAGAGCTTCGGTATTGCTCTTTCCACTTCCGACTGCTGTATCTGTTATAACCTTTATGAAGTCATCCTCACTGTCCAGATAACAGAAACCGAAAATGTAAGACCCGATAAGATCATACGGTGCAGCCTCAAGATATCTCCAGCCGCATTCGGAAGAAGTCAGACCGTCTGCTCCCTTCGGATTTTCTGTTGTGTTATCTGCATCGCAGTCGTAGAAGACATAGCCGCCAGAGGGTCCCTTTGTCCAGTTATCACATACCTTGCACTTGTAGTCATCAACAGTATGCTCCTTCATCGGGATTTCAACATCTACTGTCTTTTGGCATCTTATACAATTGACCTTTCCTTTACCGACCTTGGTACATGTAGCTTCATTTCCATCTGTGTAATCTATGTTCTTTTCATCATACTCATGTCCCAGTGCCGGGATGGTGACACTGCACGATTTTCCGCAGACTGAACAGGTACCTGTCTTCGTTCCGCTTTCCGTACAGGTAGCCTCTTTTGTCACTTTTGTTTCCATAGTCTCGTCAAGCGTGTGTGCCGCATAGTACGTCTCAAGATATTTCGCTCCGCACTTGCCGCATGTATATTCAATCGTACCTGCAACTTTGCATGATGCCTGTGTCACTACCTTTCCGTTAGTCGGCACGTGCTTTCCGGTTGCGTTTACGGTACAGCCGAAAGCTCTGACAAGACGGACAAAGGCAGTTCCTCTCGGAGAAGAGTCAACACTACCATCACTGAAGTCAATAGAATATGCCTTGTCTCCATCTATCTCGGAACTTGACCAGTTATTGCTGTTACTGAAAGAACCGAGACCTTCTTTATGGAGGTTTTCATACATAGCTTCAAGCTCATCCCTACTCGGAAGGAACCAGCCTGTGATTTCGACACCATCCTCTGTTGTTACGCTGTATTCGGAACATTTGTAAGCAGCATAATTCTCTGCCGCACTTGTTCCGTCGCTATTGAACATATAGTTCGATTTCGCGAAAAGCGTATCCGTATTTGCCTTTCCGGTTCCTATTGCAGTTCCGGTTGCTCCGCATATCATATTCGATGAAGATGAAGAGCTTCTGTAATAGCCGAATATTGCACTGTAGCCTTCTATATTCTCCGGTGCCGCCTCGAGGTATCTCCAGCCGAGAGTGTAGGAATCGAGGCCGTCAGGACCTTTTCCATCAGC
>CAZKIT010000344.1:0-1338 GCA_964552905.1 uncultured Spirochaetaceae bacterium | reverse complement strand
ATAAACAGTAGAACAGAACCTTCTGTCCGACGACTTGTATACTCCGGCGGACGTCTCTATGAGACCGTAGTTGATGGCGTTCCACTCCGTAAAGGAAGCCAGTGTCGCATTCGGATACACATCTCTCAATATCTTGAAGACACTCGGATACTGAGGATACGGAAAACGCTCGCATGTAATGCTTGCGTTGACGCACTTATGGACACTCGGACTCACTCCGTGGAGGTAGGAGCCCCAGTTCTGTGCGCTCACGGACGGTGTCTCGCTCGTTGCCGTTCCCGTCCATGCGGAAGAAGAGGAAAACACTTCCGAAAAACCTTCAGCTTTGCTCAGCCACTCACCCGCCCCGTCGACGCCGATGAATACGACGCTGTCGTAGGATGCCTCTCCCTCCGTCCTCTCATAAGACGGCTCGCACGATACAAGAAGAAGAGCAACAAGAAGTATCGGCAATATGAATCTTTTCATCATCTCCCTCCTAGAACCTGTATGAATAGCCGATTCTGAAATTGAGTGCGGCGAATATAAGTGCAAGCTGTGAAGCCTTCACGTCTATATAATTCCCCTCTTCCACCTCGAAGAGAGCCTTCGGACAGAGTGCCCAGAAATCGAAGGGGGCATAGTTGAGGTTGCTCTCATCACCGCCGTAGTTGATGTAGACAAGGAACGGAAATCCTGAGCTGAAGAAGAGGCTGTTATGACTGTCAAACGAGAAGGACATCTTTGTCATGAGATTGAACAACAGGAGGTCTCCTCTCGTGAAATGGCTCACGACACCTTCCCTGCTCGAAGCATGAAGCGCTGTCACATCGAGGCCGAGGAGAAAATCGAAGACGTCAGTGTCCACTGCCTTCCAGAAAGCAGAGACTGAAAGACCGTGGATGAGTCTGTTACCATACGTGAACCTGTCCCAGCCGGACATGTCTGTAGTGATGAATCTGTCAAGAAGGGAGTATGTCAGAAGCCCTCCTACTCCGTATGTCGTATCGACACCGGCATCGACTTCAAAGGATGAGAATGAGCAGCTTATGCCGACTGACGACGGAACACCGATGGCGGCATTGATGCTCACGGTAGCTGCAGAAAGAGCGGAAAGTACAGCAAGAGAAAGAACAATGATGAGAACAGTCTTCTTCATAACAGAACCTATCTTCTGCAAAAACGGCATTCTCTTCAACTGCAGATTCCGCCGGCGAACGGGGGGATATCTAGGGAGAAGGTATTTTTTCTTCCCTTCGAGCAGTATTCGTCACTGAACGATATGGCAGTCTTCCTTGCTTCCTCAAGAAGTTTCTTCGGATAGAAGCCCGGGAGTGCAGCGGAAGCTATGCAGATCCT
>CAZKIT010000343.1:0-1341 GCA_964552905.1 uncultured Spirochaetaceae bacterium | reverse complement strand
CTGGTGGCCCCAGCAACGGGGCATCCCGACTGCGTGCGAAAAGAAGGACTGATTATCAGCGTTCCTGGATTCGTTCGCTGAAAACTATGAAAAACCTAGATTTCTCTAGGTTTTTTTTCACATGCTAAGATGGAGTAGTAAAGGGCTTTATACATTTCCCCTCCCTTCTTTATTTTTTTTAATTTAATTAAACAGGGGGGGGGGTTCGAAGTAACTTCTTATGAGATACTTTGTGGGATTTTTTAACAAGGTTATTTATTGGAACAATTTGAAATATGGGAATAACACATCCACATTTTACATAATAAGTAAAAACAAACGGTAAAAACTGGTATGTTATTCAAATCAAAACTTAATTAAATTAGTAAAAATCCTCGTCTGTGATAGATAGAGGGATTTTTATTTTTTTTGCTTAAAGGGATCTAGGCATAGCAAAATCCACACTCCCTGAATGGATGTTGAGGATAAATGAAAAATACAATAACCTCTGATAGCCTTATATATGAATAAAATTAGAGAGTTATGGAAAAGAAAATTCCTACAAAAACGAAGGAGGAAATGTTAAAGTTTGTTTATAGTATTTCCTCAATTGACATGCCCCTCAAAGCGTGGGTGGCATTAGTGAATAAAGTTAAAAGAATGAAGGGGTGAAATATCCCCTTTATTTTTATCCCTTCAAAACTTTATATATGAGTTAAATTAGATAAACATGAATTTAGAATTATTTATTAAATCTCTTAGTGAAGAAGAAATAAACAAGCTAAAAAAGTTATTATATCCAGAAATTTCAACCATCTGGGAAGTTTATGATAGAACATGTATAGATGAGAAAAAAGATCTATATTTCAATCTGTCAGGAAAAGAAATGCCACTACTTAATAAAAAATGTGAAAATTTACTTAGAATGTTAGGATATGATGGAATTCCGTATACTGTAGCAAATCCAAAAATTTATAACAGATTTATTCCTAGAATCGAAAGATATCGTTCTGCAGGTAAAGTATCCATAAAACAAATAGGAGACTGGTTTAAATGGTATTTTGAAGAAGGATATAAACTATAAGATTATTGACCGAAATCAGGAAACTGAGAGTAGGTTCTTTTTTTTGTCGACCGTCTGAGATCACTTCAAACTCTTATATATGATAGAGTATATAAGACAAAATATGACCGCCGTGAAGACCGTCATAGCCTTATATATGAAAGGTGATAGAAGTAAAATTCTAGAGTCTTTCCTAGAGAAGATTCAGGAACCGAGGAAGTTCTTGGATCATTTCTTTTTAAGTGAGATTATAGTATGTATAGGTGCTATCACGCAGAATTAATCTCGATACTTAAGAC
>CAZKIT010000342.1:0-1351 GCA_964552905.1 uncultured Spirochaetaceae bacterium | reverse complement strand
CTGGGTCTTGACAACAAGGCTTACGGGTGGAGAGCCGTCAGGACAAAAAAAGAGACATACGTCGTCAATAACTTTACCGAACCCGGGAAAAAGAGGGAAAGGTATTATTATGACAATGTGAATGATCCGTATCAGATGAGACCTGAAATTGTGGATGCAGCATCAGATACAGCCAGACACTTTGATGAAATACTGAGGAAGGAGTTCGAAAAGACAAAGGATAACTTCCTGCTGGAGAGACAATGAGAGAATTTGAAACACGTACTCCGATTACGCAACCGGAGCTGGACAGCGCCTTACATACGGCTTATGAAGAGACTGTTGCATGTTTGGACAGATTCACGTCTTCCTTCAAGTTTTCGGTCAGTGAAAATCTTTTCTATCCTAAGTCAGAAAATGTCGAATGGACGACGGGTTTCTGGACGGGACAGATCTGGCTTATGTACGAGATGTCACATGACGAGAGACTGAGAAGGGCTGCCGAAGTGCAGGTTGATTCATTCCTCGAGAGAATAGAGAAGAAAATTGATGTAGATTATCATGATATGGGATTCCTTTATTCCCCCTCATGTGTGGCTGCGTACAAGCTTACCGGAAATGAAAAAGGAAAAAAGGCGGCTCTTCTCGCAGCGGATAACCTGATATCACGCTTCCAGAAGAAGGGACAGTTCATACAGGCATGGGGAAAACCCGGAGAAAGAGAGAATTACCGTCTTATAATTGACTGTCTACTGAATCTTCCTCTTCTTTTCTGGAGCACAGAAGTGACGGGGGATGACAGATATGCCTCCGTTGCAAGGGCTCACATCATGACGGCCATCGACTGTGTTCTGAGACCTGACAACTCGACTTATCATACTTACTTCTTCGATCCGGATACCGGTCTGCCGCTAAGGGGTGTGACACACCAGGGATACAAGGACGGCTCGGCCTGGGCGCGCGGTCAGGCATGGGGTGTGTACGGTGCCGCACTCGGCTTCAAATACCTCAGAGACGAGAGGTCGAAGGAAGTATTTCATAAGACACTTTCGTTCTTTCTTGACCATCTTCCGCCCTCAGGACTTCCTTACTGGGATTTCGAATTCAACGAGCCGAGTGACGAGCCGAGGGACAGCTCCGCTCTGAGTATTACGATATGCGGAATGCTGGAAGGAGCTGATCTTATCGGCGGTGAAGAAGGAAAGAAGCTGAGGGAGACAGCGGGAAAACTGATGCGGGTTCTTATTGAGAAATGCGCAGTGAAGGATACCGGCAGGTCCGACGGACTTATCCTGCATGGAACATATGCCCGTCATAGTCCGTACAATACCTGTAAAGACAGAGGTGTTGATGAGTGTACCATCTGGGGCGA
>CAZKIT010000341.1:0-1354 GCA_964552905.1 uncultured Spirochaetaceae bacterium | reverse complement strand
TAGATAACAACTATCGGTTTGCCCTGTACCATAACTCATCCTCGCTTCCGGTCACAAAGAATAGCGAACTCAGCCGGAAAAGTAAAACCCCGACGTCCGGGGCTATAGGAAAACAAATAAAGGAGGTCTGCCTGTGCCGGGAACGAAACGGGATGTCAGCATCCGGCATGGAGTTTTTTCACGAGTATAGGATACCGCGCGTGAAAAACTTGAAACAAGTGTGTTTTACTTTAATTTCTCATTTCCCTCAGACATGAATCTGCGAGAGAGCTTTTCTGTGAAGATAGAACACATGGTTCGAGTGATATCTCATCCGTCCCGCTATCTCCTCCCAGCTCATGAAGGAGAGATATCTCATCTCGAGGATGGTACGCATCTCCGATGAGTCGACACTTCGTATCTTCGCCTCAATATCCTTGATGAGCTCCACGAGGTGTAAAATATCGGATGAAATCTCCTCCTCGAGGTCGACAACCTTCAGTGCTGCATTCTCTACTGCCGAGTTCCCCGGCTTTCCCTTCACCTTCGCTTCCTCGCTGAAGACCATGCTCGGACCGGGAGTAATCTCCCTCAGCCACTCGAGCCTCTTCTCCTTCGCCTTTATCTGGCGGTTAAGGTAGAACGCCTGATTCAGATACTCTTTCGCTGTCACGCCAGGGCCTCCATCATGTTCTGCGGTATTCCTCCGTCAGAGTATGCGTAGTAATCCGCATACTCATCGCTCGAAAAGAAATCCTCGCAGTCCTTCCTGAGAGACTTCGCTTCAGTGTTATCGGGATCCTTCTCGAGCATTCTTCCCGCCTTCTTCCAGTCCTGGACCGCCAGGCGGATGATTCCGTACATGAGGTTCATGTATGCCGTGTCTATCTTCATCGTTTTACCTCCAGTTCAGCCTTCACGGCCTCGAGAAGCGCATCCTGCACTTCTCTCTTCTTCCCGAGTGCCGAGAGGATTCTCTCGTCAATCGTGTCCTTCACCACTATGTGATGGATGAAGACGCTCTTCTCGCTCTGTCCCTGTCTCCAGAGCCTTGCGTTCGTCTGCTGGTAGAGCTCGAGGCTCCACGTCAGGGAGAACCACACAATGGTGTTACCGCCCTTCTGCAGATTGAGGCCGTGTCCCGAGGAGGCATTGAGAAGAGCTATCTCAATCTTCCCCTCATTCCACTCGGCGATATCTTCAGTCGTCTTCAGTTCTCTCGCATTCTTCCATCTCTCCTGTATTCTCTCCCTGTCATGCCTGTACCAGTAGACGACAAGAACAGGTTTACCCTGGCTTGCCTCGATGAGGTCCTCGAGTGCATCGAGCTTTTTATCGTGGATCTCGACAACGTCACCGTTATCTGAGTAGACGG
>CAZKIT010000340.1:0-1361 GCA_964552905.1 uncultured Spirochaetaceae bacterium | reverse complement strand
CCGAGCAATCCTGCCTCTGGAATCTGAGTGTGTACTTACCAACAGGAACATGTTCGAACTTGAATGAACCGTCAGCTGCTGTAATATAGCTCTCGATTGAAGAAACGCCGTCGAAGCTGATTGTAACTGCACTCTCGACATCCGTCGTGAGTACATCAACAGTGCCGTAGACACTGTTGTGTGTTGCACTCAGGGTTGTATCACCCATGGAGACGTAGTTGTCTGCAAAGAGAGCAATATCCTTCGACACAGATGCCGATGCGAAATCTGTCATCGTGTACCTTACACCGGTGTAGTTACCCTGAGGTACGTAGAATGAGTAGTTACCGGAAGCATCTGTTGTCGTTGTCTCATATACATCCGAGCCCTTGAGAAGTTCGACTGTAATATCCTCGCTGCTGCTTCTGCCTTCAAGTCTTGCAACACCGGATATCGTACCCCTGTTTATATTCATGTTAGTGACAGGAATCGTAAGAACTGTGGACGAGATGACATTGACCGTTGCAAGCGTCTCTGTTCTGTATCCGCTGTAAGATATTACGATGCTGTACTCACCCGGCTGCATTCCTGCAAGTGTGTACTCACCTGCACTGTTCGTTATTGCAGAATAGACGAGAGTAGTATCACTGAGGTTGGTTGCAGTGACAAGGACAAGTGAATAGTCAGATGCAAGTTCGAGGCTGACTGTACCCGTGACGGATCTGACACCTATTTCAAGTGTCACATCTTCCGGTGTGTTGACCTCTGACGGTCCGACTGTTATGTCGCTTACTGTCTTCGATACATATCCCGTCTTCGAGATTATGAGGGAATATGTACCCGGTGTCACCTTCGATATCGCATAGCTACCCTTCGTGTCTGTCGACGAGCTGTACTGGAGAGTATCATCTGTTGTTGACTTGAGAAGTACCGTTATTCCTTCATAGGCAGTTGTACCCTCAAGCTTGACAGTTCCCTTTATTGTGGATGTGACACTTGTGAGTGTTACTGTATCCACTGCAGTACCGCTTCCGAGAGTAACCGTGATCTTCTTCGATACATCGGTTACGTATCCGTCTTTCGATACCGTCACGCTGTACTCGCCGGCATTCACGATTTCATCGATTGACCAGATACCGTCATAAGATGTGGTTGTACTGTATGTCATTGTAGTATCACTGAGGTACGTGAGTGTGACAGTCACACCGGAATAGCTGTCGCTGCCTGCAAGTGTTATCTTGCCGTTGGCTGAGCCGTACTTCGCAAGAAGTGCCGGCACTGTTATGGCTGTCGATTCTCCGTTGACGACCACAATGTTAGAAATTGTAGCAGGATAATATCCATCCTTAGTAACACTGAGTGAATATGTCGCAGGTGTAAGA
>CAZKIT010000339.1:0-1362 GCA_964552905.1 uncultured Spirochaetaceae bacterium | reverse complement strand
AGTATCCTTTCATAGGCAGCCCCTCCTTAGGGCTATGTATGAATGGTACTATATGGATGTATAATGCGCGGAAATAGAGTTGCGAAACGGTTATAACTCTTTATAATGTAAGAGAAGGAGTTAAAGACCGCGCATTACCTATAACCGCGCATTATGAGGCTAATGTGAAATTTCACATTATCGTCAGAAAGATCTTACAGGGCGTACATAAAGGCTCTTGGTACGATCAGTTTGAGTCCAATATCCATCATTGAAATCCCTTATTGCTGCATTCTGGTTACCATTTTCGGTACTAGATAAATAGGAATTTTCTGAGAAGCCTCCGATCTTGTCCCTGTTTAAATACATCTCACCCGTTTCATTTAAACTAGGCAGATACCAGTCAGAATAACCGCCACCGTTGTAATTGACGCAGGCATTTGCTGCTGGGAAGTTATTGATTCCGGCTTTCTTGAGTATTTCAGTATTGTTCTTCCCTTCTCCTATATCGGATTTTGTATTGTATGTACCATTGGTTCCCCAGCTGTAAGTACCATCCAGATCTGCTTTTGCTGACTCAAGATATCTCCAGCCGCACTCATAGGATTCGAGATTATCCTTTCCATCGGGGTCCTCTTCTGTATTATCAGCATCGACATCATAGAATATGATACCGCCGGCCGGACCTTCATCTCCTACTGTGTATGTTTTCTTCCATTCTGCTTTGAGCGTAATGTCTTCAGTAACAGTTTCATTGGCAAAATCAAACTTATTGCCGTCAGCATCGTTCCAGGAAGCAAGATAATTACCATCCTTTGTCGGATTATCCGGTTTCGTTGCCTTGTCACCGCTTTTTACAGTCTGGTCAAAGATTCTGGAGCCGCCGTCAGTATTGAATGACACTTTATAATACCTGTCAAATGTGATTGTCTTGAGGTCATAGTACTTAAGCCATGTGGAATCTCCTTCCTGTGTCAGTGTAAGAATACCGTCTTTCTCCTCAATTCTGTATTTCCATTCATTTCCTTCTCTGGCTTCTTTAATGATAAGTGTGGAGCCGTCAATGGTGAAAGTTATACCTTCCGACAAGTCGTTGGTGTTTCTGTTTTTTCTCTCCTCCATTGACATGGACTTATCTGAATTGAAGGTTAATGAGATATATTCTGCATCATCTCCTTCCGTGTTGCCGTAAATCCAGGTACCTGCGGTAAGAACGTCATAACTGACAGCAGGCTCCTTGGCTTCAGGTTCATTCTTGCAGCCTGCAAAGAACGAAATCAATACAACTGCAATAATTAGAATTACAAGACTCTTTTTCATTTATTACTCCTCTCCAAATGAACTGTTATCTTTCAAACATAATAATGTTGAGCTCACATATTT
>CAZKIT010000338.1:0-1374 GCA_964552905.1 uncultured Spirochaetaceae bacterium | reverse complement strand
AAGGCGCAGGTTCTTCTGGAAAAGAAAAACCGCAGCGTGAACTGCGGTCTTTGAATTGTGCCCCTGGTCTTCTCAGAACAGTCTGTTATCCCTTTACTGCAGTGAGGGAGCCGAGGGTAATCAGCTTTCCGCTCACAGCGTCGAAGAGCATGATGCGGTCCGTATTGATGGATACGTTGACCTTTGTTCCGATGCTGAAGCGCGAGTTGCCGAAGATGACGCCGGTGAGGAGGAAATCGTCGACACTGACCTTTATCGTTGACTCCATACCTGTCGGCATGGCACCGAAGATTTCTCCTTCCACCGTGCCGTTATCGTCGATTCCGATGCATTCCGGTCTGACTCCGATGACGAAGCTTTCGCCGTCGACGCGCTTTCTGTCTTCTTCGATTTCGGTCTCGTCGACCTTTGCGATATGATAGTTGAAATATTCGTCCCTGTTCGCCTTCTCGACCCAGCCGTGAGCAGCCTTCTCCTTCTCCTCTTCCTCCCGGTCTCTCTGCTCCTCGTCGCGTCTGATGTACCATCCCGCATAGTCGCAGGGCTCTGCGCTTCTGAATGTGAAGACTCTGCCGTTGAGCATTGTCAGCGTCACTGTTCCGTCATCATTTATCTTCCCGTCCGCATCGATGAAGTTGACTGAAGGGTTGCCGACGAAGTCTGCTGCGAAGAGGTTGTTCGGTCTGTTATAGACATCAAGCGGCGGATCGTACTGCTGCAGTACGCCGTTGTTCATCAGACAGATTCTCGTTGCAAGCGTCATTGCCTCCATCTGGTCATGAGTGACGTATACGAATGTGCTTCCGGTATTGACGTGGAGACGCTGCAGTTCGTATCTCATTTCGAGTCTGAGCTTGGCGTCGAGGTTAGAGAGCGGTTCATCCATGAATAGAACGCTCGGCTCGGGAGCAAGGGTACGTGCGATGGCGACTCTCTGCTGCTGGCCGCCCGAGAGCTCTGCAGGGTAGCGGTCCATGAACATGCCGATCTTCACGAGCCTTGAGACACGCCTGACCGCGAGGTCGATTTCTTCTTCCGTAAGCTTTCTGACGCTTTTCTCCGTGACGCCGTCCTTCACTATCTCATAGTCCTCATTGAGACTCCTGCCGTCTTTTCTGAGGGCTTCTCTTCTCTCCTCGAGCTTCTTCTTCGATGAATCGAAGAGGGCGACGAGAGCCTCGTTGCTTTTCTGCGAGAGAATCTTTCTTGCCGTCATCCGTGAGATTGTATATGTGTCGATGAGCCTGAGTTCGGCTTTCTTCTGGTCGAGCTTCCCGCTCTTGTCACGGCTTTCATCTATGCATGCCATGAGTGACGGTATATCTGAAAGGATGCGGATGAGGGAGGATGCAATCTGTGCTTCCTCGTCCTTTA
>CAZKIT010000337.1:0-1375 GCA_964552905.1 uncultured Spirochaetaceae bacterium | reverse complement strand
AGATGGGGAGACGAAAGGACATATACGACAAAGATGTTCAGCCAGCCTCTGGCATTCCTCGGAGTCGAGAAGCACAGCATAGTAAGCATCGGGACATACGGAGTTGTGAAGACTGCACTTGAAAAGCAGCACTTCAAGGCGGGACTCGAGGCGATGCTCGACTACCTGGAGCCGAGAATCGTGCTTGTCTACGGTTCGATGCCGAAGACGCTCTTTGCTGACTATGAGAAGAGTACGGTGTTCTACAGGTATCCGGACTGGACGACGTATACGAAGAAGAAGGCAAAGGCGGAAGCAGGGGAATAGCGAGTGGGCTCCGGAATAAGCACGAAGTACGAGAACACATACTTCTACACTCGGGATGAAGAAGACCTGTTTGTTTCGGAGCGTACGGAACGTTACACCGCAGATGACACTCATACGATAGAGTACAACAATGATGAAAAGGTGATGAGGTACTGCGATGAGATGGTATCGAGAGAGCCTGATGCGACGAGCAGTTACACTGACAATGCGTTAAAGGCCTCACAAAACTTCGAACTCAACGAACAGGGGTTCTTCGGTAAGCGTTCCCAACAGAATGTCTGGACCATTGACTCAGAAGACCCGATGAGTTCAGCAATGGATTTTTACTCGAAAATCAGTGACGGTGGGGCGACTGAATACCTTCCGAATCGACATGGTATTCAAACAGAATTATGTGATGGTACAAAAACATTTTTCAGACCTTATCCGAAATCTGAAGGATGTCCGGCTGTCGAGATAAGATTCAGTATGGAAAATGTCATGCGCAAGATTCACTTCATAAAGAGGTAGGCAATGGTAGATTTGACTATAGATGACGAAATGAAAGACATACTGTCCTCATTGAAGGATAAAACTCTGAAGTCCATTGAAGGAAATTACTGGTTCTTATGCAAAGAATTCAGTGAAATTGTCCGTTTGAACTTGGGCCGGTATGCCGTTGAATTATGTGTTGATTATGTTGCCGTCAGATGGATGTGGGGAGCAGATTATCCTATAGATGATGAATCCCCCTGTTTCTCTATCCGAAAGTGCGATTTGAACGAACGCCGCTACCCCCAGGGATGGAAGGTTGTACAGTTTCTCAGGGATGAGAGGATTTCCGAAGTCATTGTAGTGAGGGACACCATAAAGACGAACAGGGGGGAAGAAATAGTATCTGACGCAGGTTTTGTCATCAGAACAGATGAAAAGGTTTACTCTATTTCTACCTGGTGCCTTGGAATTCATATAAATGAATCCGACAGGATAGATATGCCTTTGTCTGTCGATAATGTGAGGGAACAGTACACTGATGATTATTGCGGTGTGAAGCCGGTGGAAGTCAGAAGGGATTTCATATTTCTTTGAA
>CAZKIT010000336.1:0-1378 GCA_964552905.1 uncultured Spirochaetaceae bacterium | reverse complement strand
TGGACAACAAACAGTCGGAGTTTCTTCCTGCCTTCGAAGGCTTCTGGAATGAGTGGGCTTCAGGACGCGATGATATTCTTCTGATTATCTGCGCATCAGCCACTTCCTGGATAATGAAGAAGGTCTTTCACAACAGGGGAGGTCTCTATAACAGGCTGACTGACAAGATTCTGCTTTCGGAATTTACTCTCGGCGAGTGTGAAGAATTCGTAGAGAAGAATCATCTCGGTTACTCCAGAGAGCAGATTCTTCAGCTTTACATGGCTATCGGAGGGGTTGCCTTCTACTGGACAAAGCTGGAGAAGGGGCTGTCTGTCGCACAGAATATCGAAGCCCTTTTTTTCGGGAAAAGAGCCTTGTTGAAGAATGAATTCAAAGAACTGTATCAATCCCTTTTCTCCTGTCCTGACGGATACATAAAGATTGTGACTGCTCTCGGAACAAAGAGCATGGGCCTGACAAGAACACAGATTTCTGAAGAGACGGGACTCTCAAGTAACATGCATCTGGGAACAATGCTCTCGGAACTTGTAGAGTGCGGACTTGTTTATGAATATATTCCCATGGGAAAGAGGGTTAACGGTGCAGTATATAAACTGGTTGATTCACTTTCTCTGTTCCATTTCCGTTATCTGCAGAACCCCTTCCAGGATACAGACTGGATCAGTCTGACCAGGACTCCTGAGTATTATTCATGGTGCGGTCTTTCATACGAAAGGATAGTCCTGCTTCATCTTGATCAGGTCAAGAAGAAGCTCGGCATAAGCGGAATGTCTGTGAGTGCGTACTGCTGGTTCTCCAATAACAGAAAGCTGGAAGATGGAGAAACAGGAGCTCAGATAGACCTTCTTCTCGACAGGACTGACGGCCTTATCAACATAGTTGAGGTGAAATGGTCTTCTGACGGTAAGAAGTATGTGATGACAATGGACGATGAACAGAGTCTCTGTAACAAGAGAAACGTCCTTGTCTCACAGACCGGCACGAAGAAGGGGATACACTTCACCCTGGTCACTGTTTCCGGATACGTAGTCAACAGGTATTCGGACATGATTCAGTCCTGTGTGACACTGGATGATCTTTTCGAGAAATGCTGAAAGACAGGACAGTAAAAGTCTTCATGGAACTCCTGATTAGAATCTGTGCTTCAGTCATGCTGCATGCCCTCTTTCTTCATACAGATGGGAAAAGGAAAGAAACAGGCTTGAAGAGATTATGCCCCATCTAATCATGCAACTTTCAGGATGACTCAGTTTCTCCAGAAGTCCCTTGTGAAGAGGGCATATACAGTGAAGAGCTCGAGTCTTCCGATGAGCATCAGGAACGAGAAGAAGTAGAGTGTCCAGTCGGGGAATACCGAGAATGACACCTCTGTTCC
>CAZKIT010000335.1:0-1389 GCA_964552905.1 uncultured Spirochaetaceae bacterium | reverse complement strand
AAAGCCAGGGAGATAGGAGTGAGCAACTTTCCCCTTCCCCTTCTCAGAAAGACATTGGCAGATTTTCCGATAGCATACCATGAGCGTCCCCTCTCCCTCGTATGGAACAGGGACTACGAGGAGGAGAGGAAACTAAACATCAGGATCCTTGCCTACGCACCGCTGGGGATGGGGATACTATCATCAGCAAAGCCGATGCTGTCCTCACTGAAATTCTCATCCTCCCCTGACCTGGACAGGCTCTACAGCATCCTGGATGAAGCGGCAGGAAAAAGAGGAGTTAACAGAACAGACATAGCCCTCTCCTGGGTGTATAATCAGAATCCCTCTGCGGTGATAAGGGGAGTATCGAGAGAAAGTCAGCTGGACTGGACGAGAGTGGAGCTTACGGACGAGGAGAACACAATCCTCACCAAAGCAGCCGCACTCATTACCGCAGAGACGGAGGAAGACAACATCTTCTCGCACAGATGGAAGGGAGAGAGACGTGAAGAGACTTAAAGGAAAAGCCAAGGCGGAAATCGTCGTGAAGCGCTCACGCTTCATCGCAGTCGCGTCTCCCGTCACGACACTCGAGGAAGTGAGAGAAAGGGTAAACGAGACAAAAGCGGAGTACAACGACGCCACGCACGTTGTGCACGCAGCCGTCGTCGGAAAAAGCGGCACACTATACTCTTCCTCTGACGACAGGGAACCCAAGAACACGGCAGGGCGCCCTGCCCTGGAGGTTCTCAAGGGAAGCGGGATCACGAATATCTGCGTGTGCATAATACGCTACTTCGGAGGAACGCTCCTCGGAACCGGAGGCCTCGTGAAGGCCTACGGTGACTCAGTCAAGGAAGTACTCAAAGCTGTGGAGACCGAGGAACTCGTGGACTACACATCCTTCCGTCTCACACTGCAGTACGATCTCTACACCCCCGTTAAGACTATTCTTACAAAGTACGGCTGCACCTCCCTCACCGAAGATTTCGATACTGCCGTCAGGATAAAAGGAAGTATTCCGGCATCATCTGTCGATTCATTCACGAAAGAAATAGGAGATTGCGGACAAGGCCGTATCCAGCTTGACAAGGGAGGGGCAATTACCTAAAATCCCACTTGTATCTTATTGGAAGGATGTCCGAGAGGTCGATGGTAGCTGCCTTGAAAGCAGCCGTGGGGCAACTCACCGGGGGTTCGAATCCCTCTCCTTCCGTTCCAGCTCCCGATGGGAGCATTTTTATTGCCGTAAACCGGAGAACAGCACAAAAGCAAAGGTTCAACCGAGCATCTTCTTCACAACCTTGAAAAGACTCTCGGCAAGAAGAGCGTGGCTTTCTCTTGTCATGTGTAGCTGGTCAGGACCGGGGACGGCAACAGTGGAAGCATCGAAGAAGCCGCAATCCG
>CAZKIT010000334.1:0-1399 GCA_964552905.1 uncultured Spirochaetaceae bacterium | reverse complement strand
CCCCAGACTCTTGACCTCAAACAGAAGGTAAAATACCATTTAATCGGGTTGACGGCACCAGATGCCGTTCAGGCCTGAATGGCGGACGCATCTCCGCCGGACAAAGAGAGTGGAAGTACTCTACCACATCCGTCCGGGAGGACTTACACATATCCGGGAGTCGGCCTTTATCACGGAGTGTGCATGACAAAACGAGCAAAGGCCCGTCAGAGCCACCGTTGTCCGGTCTCATGGTATCGGAATCAACAGGTGGTTTTTCTTTATCCCATAAATCGGTATATTCTAACGGTGTACAGTTGACGAACTGGCTCCTTTTCCCCTCTGATGTCATGAACAATGTAAACCAGTGTGTAAAGGTCCGAATCAACTTTCATCTTTCCTCTGAAAACTCTTAAACATGCAAGATTAGGTTTTCTGGACTTATTATCCGGCACCGTCTTCCCGAAGTAAACGGCATCCCTGAAGGCAAGGCCAAGTTTGCCCATCATCCTCGGATTATAGAGTCGACATCTCACAATCCGTCTGTAGGCAGAATGTACAAACTCAACTTTCATACCGGTATCTCTGTTGAGAACACACCCGATATCATTATAGCAGGATCTGTCGCCATCCAGAGCAGAGACATCCGAAGCCCTGAGTTTCACCAGTGCAGCATTCTCCGCACAATCATACCATTTTCTTCCTTTTCTTCTCTTCTTCAGCAGTCTGTCTATCATAAACGATAATCCTGATTTCTCCGTAAAGAGTAACTCACGAAATAACCAAAAACAAGGAAAACAGTCTACCTGTCCCCAATCTCATTTTTTTTGACTGCTTCAAGATAATCTTCGTAGTCCGCAAGCTTATTCGCCAGCTGAGGATTATTGTTAGCCATGTAGCTCCTTATCTGAAGAATCTGCTCTCGCACGGTTTTTTCTGTCTCGGGATCAACAAGTGACTCCACATCTTTTTTAAATGGTTCAGGAGCTATGTAATAGCTGAGTACACCACCTTCAAGCCTTACTAGTCCGGTGCCTTTTATCTCAGCAAGGTAGAGCTTCTTGCCTGAGTCTTGTCCATTCAATCTGCACTTCAGCCTGTTCCATCCGTTTTCTGCATCACTGTCATTTCCGATATCATCGACTATAACAAAACAATCATCAGACAGGGACAAACCTTCACGCACCTCCCTTGAGAGATGCCGTTCCGTTGATGTTTTAAATTCCAGATACTCGATTCTGTCGCCGTAAACAAGGACTGCATCAGAAAGGGATCCCTTCTTCAGATGAATGTTGAATTCATCTTCAAAAAGGCTGTTGATATACCGCGGGAGTATAACGACACGTATATCCGGAACAATAGATACAAGACTTGTCTGAAGAATTCCTCCCTGTTTCACCTCCTTTTCAAACGGCATATC
>CAZKIT010000333.1:0-1419 GCA_964552905.1 uncultured Spirochaetaceae bacterium | reverse complement strand
GGTAATGTTATTTTTTGATGAGACGGAAGAAATTCTGGTTGGTCTCCTCCGGGTCATTGGTGCAGTGAAGGTCAAGTACGATTCCCTTGTCCTTATAGTATTTGATAAGGGGTTCAGTCTGTTCCCTGTAGACGTCGAGTCTGTGCTTGATGGCCTCGGGCTTGTCGTCATCTCTCTGGATGAGATCCTCGCCTGTCTCGTCGTCCTTTCCCTCAACCTTGGGCGGGTTGAAGAGGATGTGGTAAGTGCGGCCTGTGCTCTTGCACATTCTTCTTCCCGAAAGACGCTTGATGATCTCCTCTTCGCTGAGAACGAAGTTGATTACGCCGTCGAGAGTAGTCATCTCGGCAAGTGCATCAGCCTGCGCGATCGTGCGGGGGAAGCCGTCGAGGATGAAGCCGTTCTTGCAGTCATCTTCCTTAAGACGGTTTCTTACCATCTCGATTGTGACTGAATCGGGTACGAGGGAACCGGAAGCAAGGATTTCCTTGACTTTCTTTCCGAGCTCTGTCTCGTTCTTGATGTTAGATCTGAAGAGATCACCAGTTGAAATATGCGGTACACCGAGATAATCCTTGGCTACTGCTGCGATTGTGCCCTTTCCGGCTCCCGGAGGGCCTAAGAATACAAGATTCATGATTCTTTTAACCTCACTTGTGACAGTTTAACAAAAAGACGCCATGAAAAGAAAGATGTTTTACGTTTTTCGTCGGCAGTTGAAAAAGCTGAAGAAAACAGTTGCAAAAATAACAATATATATATGATGTTTGAAAAGAAACAAAATCCTAAGGATAAGGGAGCAAAATTATGAAAAGAATTCTCGTTTTGATGCTTGTGGCTGTCGCCATGCTCATGTTCGTATCGTGTGAAAACAAGGCCGAAGAACCTGCTAAGGCCGAAAAACCTGCTGAAGTCCAGCCTGTTACAGCTGAAGAGCTTATAGGCGAATGGCGTTGCGGTGACGACACTGAATTCTACAAATTCAAATTCACTGCTACAACTGTAACTAAACAGGAACAGAATCTTAATGCTACAGCGGTAGGATCGAGTACATTCGCTGGATTTTACGATGCGACTTACAAGATTGAAAATAATGTAATCACAATAACGCAAACTGTCGGTGAAGAGACAAAAGAATGGAAGTACTCAGCAGTTATCAACGGCAACAATCTGACTTTGACACAGGTAGGCGAAAAAAGTATGTTCGCGGTAACAGGACATGAAAATGTAAAATCCGTTACAGTTACAAAACAGAACAAAGATAATTCATGATATATCAGCAATAAAGAAAATTCAGGGCAGAACGGCAGAGGCTGTTCTGCCTTTTCTTTCGCTCTCCCCTTTCCGCTCGTGTGCAAATGGCAGAAAAAGAGGAAGGCAATACTACTCAATAGTTCGGAATTGGTTTAAATTGTGGAC
>CAZKIT010000332.1:0-1426 GCA_964552905.1 uncultured Spirochaetaceae bacterium | reverse complement strand
CGACCTGTGCGGATGAATTAAGCCACGAACCCAGTCTTCATCTCCCAACCGGCATCTTTCAGATTCATAGAAATCTTCCTTTCAGTAATCCATAAGTCCAATGTATTGTTCTTGCATGCCGCTTTCAGGACAGCAAGAGCTCCGCTTCCGTCAAAGGACCAGCTCATTCCGTTGTGCTTCTGTCTGTCAGCAACAACGATGTCGTTGCTTTTCTCGGCGGCATTGGAGCTCAGGCGAAGATTGAAAAGCCTGCGTAATGCATGACAGCAGATGTTTTCCTTCTTCCTCAGAAGGTACGCAATCATCTCATCTCGTACATCTTCATTCTTGATGATGGAGCTCTTGAAGCTCTGGATGTATGTTATCGCACCGTCCGTGTCTCCGACCCAGAGGTAGTTGAGAATCTTCCTGATGATTGGGCCTTTCTTGTCCTTATAGAGCTTGAGACACATGGAGATCATTTCCTTTATCCTCTTGGCAAGGTGGAACCAGTCGAGAATGAGGATGTAAGGTCTCCATGAGAAGAACTTCTGTATGTATTCCTTAATCTCTTTTGCTCCGTCGGAGAGGAACACCAGCTGTCTGTTTTCGAACAGGTTGTTCTCAAGAAGAAACGCAACGAGAATACGGAAAGCCTGCCTTATGCCTACCGCGTTAAGGATGTATCCCTTGCCGTCTGCCTGAATATGGATGACTGTATTGGCAACATTCTTCTTCTCCTTCACATAATCCGCTGTTCTCTCATCCTTCTGGTGCTTTACAAGAACATCATCGATGCTGATCAGGGCAACCTTACTGCAGGACAGTTCGGGGATGAAGTTGTCGGGTATTACTGCAATCGGGAACTCTTCGTGTTTGGTATTATATTCTCTGGTTGCCGCCTCAATTTCCTCTTTTATTTTATTTTCAGGAATGACGTTAGGACTTTTGACAGAGTAAGGGAGACTCTCAGGATTATCGGGAAGAGCCGTGTCTGAATTGAAGTTGTTCCTTTCCAGGATTTCAGTGACGTGTTCGTCTATGGCTTCATTGAAAGACTTGCCTGTACGCTCAATGAAGTCGGCTATCGTTCTGTGATGAAATGAACTCAGGTCATCACGATGCAGAAACCAGTTTGTGTATTTTTCCGTTTTCCGGAATGTTGTGTCAGTGGAAAGTTCAACGGTGTACTTCTGAATACTCTGACTGAGCATTCTCTCCTTCGGGGAGAGGCTTTTGTCGAAATCAGAGAATACAGAGACTCTTGTCAGACACAGCTCCGTGTCGAGCAGGTAGTCTCTTATCTTTTTGACTTTTTTTTAATTTCGTCGCTCTCCTCCAGGAAAGCAGCCACTGCAGCTTTCTCCGCCTCAGTACGGGTTCCTATCAGAGCCTTCTCTATCTTGTCGACATCATTCAGAAGACCGTTATAGGTATGTCTGTCTAT
>CAZKIT010000331.1:0-1431 GCA_964552905.1 uncultured Spirochaetaceae bacterium | reverse complement strand
ATCATCGTGTACTCACAGAAATCAGATATAGCAGACTGCGATCCGTCCTTCTTGATTGGAAGAATACCTGTCATATAAGCGGCAGCCACAACCTTCGGAGTGAATATCCCGTTCTTGAACCATTCTCGGAGGAGCTCAAGATAGGCTGTCTGGGCATCCGGGTCATTCTTTCCTTCCCTGATGACTGCGTCCCACTCGTCTATGACGAAGATGAACCTTCTCCCGTCCATTTCCGTAACAGATATGAGTTTTCCGGATAATGTATCATCCTTCGGGAGCGACGGATAAAGAGCATCGAGTTCCTTCGAGAGTGTCTTCACAATAAGATCAGGAACCTGTTTGAGAGTCATGCCCTCACGCCGAGCCTGCGAGATGAAGCTCGTAATTTCAAGGTAGATGACATTATAGCGGTTGAGATGCTCAAGATAACCATCACAGAGAGCTATCTTCTTGTCATCAAAAAGCGGATGAGAATCACACGAGGCATCGTAGTAAGCCACAAGCATTCTTGCCGCCCATGACTTTCCGGATCTGCGGAGTCTGGAATTGCAGATCAGATTCCCGCCTTTTCCTATTGTCCGGTTCACATTGTCAATAAGAAGCGTCTTGTCGACATAATCACTGTCATTTACCTCGGCAAACGCAATGTTTCCCGGATTGACATATAAGCCCACAAGACACTCCCTTACAGGTACTACCTGCCATTTGATTAATGTATTACTGCTATCTGTATCTGTCTCAGTTCTTCGGCCAGGAAGCGATTATTGTCTTTATGAGAGCTGTGAACTTCTCCTTGACGATTCTTCCTGTCTCGAGGACTTCCTGGTGATTGAGGGGCTGGTCGAGAATGCCGGCTGCCATGTTCGTCAGACAGCTTATGCCCATAGTCTTAAAGCCCATCTGGGAAGCCGCAATGGCTTCGGGGACCGTGCTCATGCCGCAGGCATCTGCTCCTGCTGTGCGAGCAAATCTGATTTCTGCTGGAGTCTCGAAGTTCGGGCCGCTCATGAACATGTAGACGCCTTCCCTGAGTGTGATGCCGTTCTCTCTGGCTGCATCACGTGCAACACTCTGCAAAGACTTGCTGTATGTTGTAGTCATATCGAAGAAGCGGGGGCCGAGCTCGTCGTTGTTGGCTCCTCTGCAGGGGCTCTCCGAGCAGAGCTTGATGTGATCCGTAATCAGCATGAGGTCTCCCACGTGCCAGTTCTTGTTGACGCATCCTGCAGCGTTCGTGAGGATAAGGGACTTTATTCCGAGAAGATACATGGTCCTTATGGGATAGACACACTCCTCCATCGAATATCCTTCATAGAAGTGGAAACGTCCCTGCATGCACATGACACATCTTCCTTCGAGTTCACCGATGATGAGTCTGCCCTTGTGTCCCTGCACTGTAGATACCGGGAAGTGCGGGATATCCTTATAGTC
>CAZKIT010000330.1:0-1437 GCA_964552905.1 uncultured Spirochaetaceae bacterium | reverse complement strand
AGATTACTCCCGCTTCCTCGATTGCACTTATAAGCGTGTCTTCCATGTCTCCTCCCGACATTTTTCCTGCGAATCGATAAAAATTGACTACTGCAGGCCCCTTTTTCTGAAAAACTAACACCGTGTTTTTCAGCTGTCAACAAAAAATTTATGTCCTAACAACGTTGCATCTTGTTGCATTGAAGGGAATAATGCGTTACAGAAATAACAGACACGCAATGAAAGGCAATAGTAAAAATCGTTAAGGAAGATTCTACAACTGTCGGTAATCAAAGAAAAAGGCACAGTAAAAACTGAAGTAAATTACAGGGATTTTTCCGACACTTTCCGAAGAAATGTCGCTATTGCTGATTAAGAAAAAAATGTGAAAGAAAATTTTCAGGATAATCCGTACACGGATGAGGAGAATGACTGAGAGAGATGACAGATGTGAAGAACAGACCGGGAGCAACTGACATTCGTGTCATGCTTATCAGATGATGACTCCCCTTAGATGATCAATCTCGTGCTGGATGATTTCGGCTGTGAATCCCGTGTACCTTCCCTTCTTCTTCCGGAATGCGTAGTCAAGATACTCGACTTCGATTTCCCTATACCTCGTGCACTTTCTCACTCCGTCGAGGGAGAGACATCCCTCCTGTGTTACATATTCGCCTTTCTTTTCCGTAATGACGGGATTCACCATCACGAAGACAACGGGTCCGGCAGCAACGGCGATGATGTTCTTTCTGACGCCTATCATGTTGGCGGCCATGCCGACACATTTCGAGCTGTTGGCCCTGAGAGTATCTGAAAGGTCGGTGATGACAGGAGCATCACTTCGTGTTGCATTCTCCGAAGGGCGGGAGAATATTTCCTCGCCCTTCACTATATCTCTTACCATCTCAGAACTTGACGACTAATGGTTCATGAGAGAAAGACGAGAAGACTGCAGTTGCATTCCTGAAGTAGAAGACTTCGGTATTGCCGTCGTCTGCGTCATACATCTTTCTGAGAGACGGATATGCATCCAGCATCGAAACACGGGCTTCTCTCCTGTCATCCTCGATGAGCTCTCCCGAGACACGAAGCCACTCGCCGTTCATGAATGCGCAGATTTCGGCCTTCGGATTGGCATGAAGCTGCTTCGAGACATCCTTCTTCTTTCCTGTCTGTATATAGAGCCTGCCCTCGAATATATGTGCCGTACCGAAAGGTCTCACTCTCGGCTGGTCGCCTTCGACTGTTGCCAGATAATAGGTTCCGGCATCCTTCAGGAATTTCTCTACTCTTTCCATTTTTCTACCTCGCTTTGCACAGAGTGCGGAAATCATTCTAACACACGGAATGTTCTATGTCTGTGAAATGCGGATGAGTTTACGCTGATAAGAATCCCCCGCTTCAATCACGGGGGAAGATTCCGCGTTTCTCTGATGTTAGACACAACTGAGAAACATT
>CAZKIT010000329.1:0-1456 GCA_964552905.1 uncultured Spirochaetaceae bacterium | reverse complement strand
GAACAATAGCCTTGTATGAGGATGTGTCAGACCAGTAGCTCCTGAACTTTCCGCTAAGCATCACGCTTACTACTGCACGTGGATTGTAAATGTGTCTGCCATCGACAAGATAACCGTCATACCACCTCTTCACCTCGGCATAATCCACGCCGTATTTCTCGGAAAGAGCTTTGACTTCTTCCTCGGTGAATCCGATGTATTCTGCAAGTGGTCCAGCATCCAGAATTGTATACTCGTTGAAGTTGTTGAGTGCCGACTGCGTCTGTACTTTCTTGATTGGCAGGATTCCCGTGAGGTAAGCCAGAGCGATGAATCTTGATGCCTGGGCGCCTTTGAATATGCTTCTCAGAAATGAGATATATTCGTCCTGCACTTTACTGTTATTTGCATCATCCCGGATAAGAACATCCCATTCGTCGATGATGATTACAAACCTGCTCCCCGTTTCATCATAGATTCTGGAAAGAACATCAAAGAGCGATCTGTCTCGTCTCGACACTGTCTCCGGATAGTATTTCTCAAGTTCCCTGATGACTTCCTTTTTGATGTATGGCACAACATTCTCAGGGCCCCCAGAGGGTTCTATGCACTCCTGGATGTCGAGATGGATGACATCATACTTATTGAGATGTTTTTCGTAATTCGGAGAAGAAGATATCTCCAAAGATGCGAAC
Organism: uncultured Spirochaetaceae bacterium; assembly: GCA_964552905.1. Lineage (GTDB taxonomy): Bacteria > Spirochaetota > Spirochaetia > Sphaerochaetales > Sphaerochaetaceae > Ornithospirochaeta. Next base: position 782 of record CAZKIT010000329.1, on the reverse strand, counting down.
AGCTCCCTCGAGTCCGCTCCCTTAGTGTAGTAGGCTGCAATCATGTTGGCGGCCAGCGACTTGCCGAAGCGCCGCGGACGGCTGTTGCAGATGAAAGCGCTAGGAGTTTCCAACACTTCGTTCGTATATTTCAGAAGTCCGGTCTTATCCACGTAGATGCGATCTTTAGAAGCACCTTTGAATGCAGAATTATCTGGATTAACAAATCTTCCCATAGCTCATGCTCCCCTTCATACAGTTTCCATCTCTCTTACAGACGGACATCATTCTTTCATACCTATTTCATCTCTACATATATTATTTTACAACAAGAAAGAGAAATAATGTAGAAGTTTCGTTTGAAGATAAATCCTCACCATCAACTGTTTGTTCAAAAGTAGTATTCCGGTAGTAATCACTCTCTCCTGTGGTCACAATCCGCCGTGTAAGGATGCACACTGGCGCGCTTTCCCTGCTTTCTGAAAAGCTCCTGTTTACACTGCCGCAGAGACAAACAATATTCTCATAGATACTTCCTTTGCTCCGTATTGCGCCGTATTGAAGAGTTATGCCAAGTGTAGCAGAAACGAGGAAAGGAAGAGAAGAAATCAGAAGAACTTCTACAATAGAGAAAAAGGTGATAGAAACGGAACAGGCACCCCCTGCTAGGAGTAGGATGCCTGTACCTGTCTTCATCGGTATCCGTCAGCGGTAAATCCCGTCCGTTGACGCTCTGTGTGCTTATAGTGGCACGCTGTCGATATAAGAGGAATCAGGACAGAGGTCAATCTTGTTGTTCCAGA
>CAZKIT010000328.1:0-1463 GCA_964552905.1 uncultured Spirochaetaceae bacterium | reverse complement strand
GAAACGGCAGGCTGAAAACCGTCGACAATCTCGCAGAGTACATGCATGAGCTCGGGCTTCCGGCATCGATGAGTACAACTTATGGAAAGACTGTGCATCAGGTACCTTACGTACCATCCGCTGAAGAGATAAGCAAGTTCTTACGTTATGTAGACAACTACTCAGTTGCGAGAAGTACATCATACGATAGATTCCCCTGTGAATATTCCATCATGTTCAGACTGTATTTCCTGTGCGGAATGAGACTAAGTGAAGCCATACTTCTGAAACGGGGTAACGTAGATCTCTCGAAAGGGAGCATCTACATAAAACATTCCAAGGGAGACAAGGACCGTTATGTCTATACTTCAGAAGACCTTCGCATTCTCCTCAATCGTTATGACAGGAAGATTGAAATCTATATCCCTGATAGAGATTGGTTTTTCCCTGGAGCTGACGCTCAAAAACATATTTCTGGAGTTACTTTAGAAAGTCGTTTCCGAAAGGCATGGACAAAGTGCTTTCCTAATTGGACAGGCAAGCGGCCGACAGTACACAGTCTCAGACACGCTTTCGTTGTCGAAAGGATAAACGGCTGGGCGAAGGAAGGCAAGGATTTCAAGGTCATGGTTCCTGTATTAAGCAAGTACCTCGGCCACTCAAGCATCAACGAAACCTATTATTACTACCACATGCTCAATCCTCGAGAAGGGACAATCAGAACTCTGATGGGCGATTGCTCAATAAGCGGGGAGATAGAACTATGAGTAACAACATCATTTATTTCTTCGACTATTCAAGATTGTTTCTCCAGGACTATCTCCCGAAATGTGGCAGGAGCATTAATACCATCAGCTCCTATAAAGATACTCTCACCATCTTCAAGGATTGGCTAGAGGGAACAGGAAGAGACTTCGTGACATTTGCGTTTCAGAATGTAACCGCAGATCTTGTTCATGAGTTCCTTGACTGGTTAAGAACCGAGAAAGGAAATTCTGAGCTGACTTGCAACCATCGGTTGATGGGGCTTAAGGTGTATGTCGAATACTGCGTCTCGAAAGACATTGCAATCGCTTCAGTGGGAACAATTCTAAGCAGAATAAAGCCATACCGCATACCAGTAAAGATAAAGGAAACGCTCACTCCCGAACAGGTGAAGGCTTTGATTGACACATGCCCTAACACCCCGAAAGGGGCAAGAAACAAGATGATTATTCTTCTTGTTTACGAATCTGCGGTGCGTGTTTCCGAGCTTTCCTCACTTAAGAGAGGAAATGTCTATCTTGATCCGGATGGCGCATCATTTCTTCTTTTGATGGGTAAAGGAAAGAAGGAGAGGACGATTCCTCTTGTCGGCAAGACTCCTCACCTCCTAGAACAGTACATCAATGAATATGTTAATCCTGTCGGTTCTGAATACATATTCTATACATTTCATGGCGGATGCCCTGCGCAAATGAGCATCAGACGTATTCAGGAGATTA
>CAZKIT010000327.1:0-1468 GCA_964552905.1 uncultured Spirochaetaceae bacterium | reverse complement strand
AGGGTGTAAGATACATCCATCCCTTCATGGCCTTCACATCTCCCGAGATTGTCACTGACCGTCTGAGTGAAATCTGCAGGGAGGAGTGGGGAATACCGAAGAGCGAAGTGAAGGCTGCAGTAGCAGAAGCCTGGGAAGAGCAGAGAAAGGCCAAGGAAGACATCAGAAAGGAAGGAGCGAGACTACTTGAAAAGATAGAAAGAGAAGGCAAGAAGGCAATCGTCCTTGCCGGAAGACCGTATCATATAGACCCGGAAATCAACCACGGTATTCCGGAGCTCATCGCATCCTACGGCCTTACTGTCCTTACTGAGGACAGCATCCCCCGCACCTTCGAGCCGACGCGGCCACTCAGAGTCGTCGACCAGTGGGTATATCACTCACGCCTCTATTACGCGGCGGAGTTCGTCACGAAGCACGACAACATAGAGCTGTTGCAGCTGAACTCATTCGGCTGCGGGCTTGATGCCATAACGACGGATCAGGTCAACGAAATCCTGTCCGCAGCAGGAAAGCTCTATACAGTTCTCAAGATAGACGAGGTTGCAAACCTCGGTGCCGTGAGAATCAGAATCCGTTCCCTTCTCTATGCAATGGAGGAGAGGGAAAAGAGCAGCAGTAAGAGGGAAGGCCACTTCAAACCATACAAGAGAGCAGAGTTCACGAAGGCGATGAAGGACCAGGGCTACACTATTCTCTGCCCGCAGATGACGCCGATCCATTTCAACATCGTGGAGCCTGTCTTCAGAAAGTACGGCTACAATCTCGTCGTCCTTGACAACGACAACCGCAGTGCCATCAACGCAGGTCTCAAGTACGTCAACAACGATGCCTGCTACCCCTCGATTGTAATGGTGGGACAGTTCATGGATGCAGTGCTCTCCGGTAAATATGACACTGACCGTCTTGCAATCATAATGACGCAGACGGGAGGCTGCTGCAGAGCTAGCAACTATGTCTCCCTCATCCGTCGTGCACTCGATAAGGCCGGGTATTCCCATATACCGGTGATATCACTCAACGCGAACGGAATGGAGAAGAACGAGGGCTTCACGCTCTCCTACGGCCTCATCCGTGACGGAGCGAGAGCCATCGTCTACGGCGACCTCTTCATGAGGTGTCTCTATCATGTGAGACCCTACGAGGTTACTCCCGGTTCTGCCAACGCACTTCACGAGAAGTGGGAGAAGATTGCAATAGACTCCATCATCAATCCCGACACGAAGTACACCTATAGGGAAGTCTGCAAGGGTATAGTCGATGCATTCGACAGCTTCCCGATTGACGAGAGCATCAAGAAGCCGAGAGTCGGAATCGTGGGCGAGATTCTCGTGAAGTACATGCCTCTTGCCAACAACCACCTTGTCGACCTCCTCGAGAGAGAAGGTGCCGAGGCCGTCGTTCCCGACTTCCTTGACTTCTTCAACTTCAGTGCATTCAACAGACAGTACAAGGTGAAGTACTTCGG
>CAZKIT010000326.1:0-1474 GCA_964552905.1 uncultured Spirochaetaceae bacterium | reverse complement strand
TGGGGCTCTGTACCGATATCTGCGTGATATCGAATGCAATGGTGGCAAAGGCATTCCTCCCGAACGCACACATCATTGTTGATGCGTCTCTCTCGCGCGGCGTGAGTGACTCCAGCCACAGAACGGCACTTCAGGCAATGAAGGGCTGCCAGATTGAAATCATAGGAGAGTAAAATGAAGGTAGTTGTTGCAAACGACCACGGAGCCGTTGAAAGAACAAAGGAAATACTGGAACACCTCAGAAAAAGAGGCATCGAATATACATTCCTCGGAACACTCGAGGAAAAGAGCGTCGACTACCCGGACATGGCAGAAAAGGCAGTTCTCGAGTACCGCAAGGGAGGATACGACTACGGAATCCTTCTCTGCGGAACAGGTATCGGAATATCACTCGCGGCAAACAAGATGAAGGGCATAAGATGCGCCCTCGTGCAGAACATGTATGCTGCGGAGAAGACAAGAGAGCACAACAATGCCAACTTCATCGCATTCGGCGGCCGCTTCGAATACCCCGAACCCGTAACAGACATACTCGATGTATTCCTCGACACCCCGTTCTCGAATGAGGAGAGACACGTCAGACGAATCGAGAAGATGATGGCGCTTGAAGGGAAATGATTGATACGCTCCGGATACTTCCGGAGCATTTCTTTGATCAGAAGAACCTTTCCCTGATTTCGGGGAACGGAACAACTTCCGGCTGGTTCTCCCTGTGCTCCCCTATGAGCTTCTCCATCCAGACCATATCGTACCAGCGGTTGAACTTGTAACCGCACCTGTGGAAACATCCCACCATCGAGTACCCCATTCTCGTATGGAAGAGAATGCTGTCACGCGTAAGGTATTCGTCCTCTTCATCGATTGACGCTATGCACGCGTTGACGTTCGTGATGTTCATGGAGGCAAGGATTTCCTCGAGCTTATCAAGGAGCATTCTCCCTATACCGCACCTCTTCATCGTCCGTTCGAGATAGATTGTGGTCTCCACATCCCAGTCGTAGGCGGCACGGTTCTTGAATTGGGCAGCATATGCATAGCCGGCGATTCTTCCATCCTTCTCTGCAACAATGTAGGGATAGTATGAAGATATATTCCTTATCCTCTTCCGGAACTCTTCGACGGACGGTACCTCGTTCTCGAAGGAGACAGCGGTGTCTGTAACATAGTATGAATAGATTGAGAGAAGAGACGATGCGTCTTCTTCTGTCGCGGGTCTGATTACAATATCACTCATGGCTCACTTCCTTTTCTGTCATCCACATGATGCACATACGTGCAGACAATTACAATCCGCTCATAGCAAGGTCATCTGCTGACTCCTCCTGTAGGAATTCAGCCGAGGCTGCAGATAAAGAACAGTCCCGGCATCAGCAAAAGAAAAAGGAGGGGGTACGCGAAAGTACTTCCCTCCCTTTGTTATCCTTAGCGGAAATCAGAGAACAACGCCGTCCTTGAAGATTGAAATCTCCGAGTA
>CAZKIT010000325.1:0-1488 GCA_964552905.1 uncultured Spirochaetaceae bacterium | reverse complement strand
TCCGATGATCATATCACGAAGATACTGCAGCTCGGGCTCGAGCATTACGACGAGCTTTTAGGCTGAAGCAGTTCGATAATCCTTTTTATGGGTAGACCGACGACAGTCGCCCAGTCACCCTCTATTCTTTCGACGAGCGTGTATCCTGTCTTCTGGAGGCGGTAGGCGCCCGCGGCTCCCTTCCATTCATCCGTATCGAGATAGGATTCTATGTCTTCAGTCGTGAGAGTGTGGAAGACAACGTCCGCCGTGTCGCAGAAGGTAACGGTGTTTCTGCTTTCGGGGAGGTAGACGGAACACCCGGTGTATACTTTCTGCACCCTTCCGGAGAGGTGTTCGAGCATACGTTTTGCGTCCTCTCTGTCCTTCGGCTTTCCGAGAAGAGTGCCGTCTATCTCGACGAGGGTGTCGGCACTGACAGCGACTGTGTCAGGACGGAATGAGGGAGAGTTGAGGTACGTTTCCATCTTGACGCGTGCATTCTTCTTCATTGCGTCTTCTGTACTCAGTCCCTCTGTCGATTCATCCGCGTCCGGTGTGAACGTCGTGACAGAGAGGCCGCAGTTCTCAAGCAGCTTCTTCCTGTTGGGGGAGGAGGAAGCAAGTACAATGGAAGAAAGGAGAGTGCCGAGTTTTATCTGGTCCTCTGTCGGCTCGGTAGTCCTAAGCATTCTGGAGTGCCTCCTTCTCCTCTTCCTTCATGAGCCATTCCTCCTCGAGTCTGTCCTTCTCCTCTTCCTTCTTCGTTTTCTCGTCCAGTACTGCCTTGATCTTTGCAGCGACGGAGTAGACTTCAGGTTTGGAGGATTCCTCCTCGAGAGATGCTATCTCCTCTTCGAGTTTCTCGATTTTCTCTCCGATGGAGTCTATCTCCCTTGTTAGTGAGTTTATCTTATTCTTTTTGGCTTTGTTCTCTTCGTAGGATGAAGGGGTTTTTATTGAGGGTTTCTCTTCCTTCTCTTTTTCCCTCTTTATTGCCCACTGGGCTTCTTTTTCCTCGATCTTACGCTCGAAGTATTCGTAGTCTCCGTCGAAGAACTCGGGTCCTTCATCAGATATGTAGAGAATGCGGGTTGCGAGATTACGGATGAAGTGCTTGTCGTGGGATACGAAGACGACTGTTCCCTCATACTTCTGTATTGCCTCGAGCAGCATTTCCTTGCTGTTGATGTCGAGATGGTTCGTGGGTTCATCCAGGAGCAGCAGGTTCGATGGATGTATGAGAATCTTCAGGAGTGCAAGACGTGATTTCTCTCCGCCGGAGAGCACCTTCACCTTCTTGAATACATCATCGTCGGAGAAGAGGAAACATCCGAGGAGGTTCCTTAGCCTCGGCTGGTCCTCCGTTGTCGCAACGGTTTCGAGTTCCTCGATGAGATCATTCTCCGGATTGAGGGTGTTCTCAGTGTCCTGTGCAAAGTATCCCTTGATGACACCGTTGCCGTCCTTTATTTCTCCTGAGTAGTCCCTGTCGACTGCGGCGAGCAT
>CAZKIT010000324.1:0-1496 GCA_964552905.1 uncultured Spirochaetaceae bacterium | reverse complement strand
CCACTTATAACAATCGGATGATGAGGCCTGTTTTTCCAACTTACAAGTTCATTCATTATTTCACGTTTGAGCATAATTTTTGACCTTTCAATAAAATACTAACTCAACATTGATAATTTTAAAAGGATAGAAGAATAATTTATTGATATTTTTATAAGGTTCATATCCTTTTTTTTGATAATTTTCAATAAAAATCTAAATTTTTTCAGTTCTTAAGCATGTTAATCGGAACAACGTGTATCCCTTCCTCTGTGGTAAAGGCATTACCGCATGCGGTAATAATCATTGAAAATGCAGGTTCAGCAAGTCCGTCTTCCCTGATTTTATTTTTGAGACGTGAAAGAGTCGAAATACCGTCCCTGATCAGGCTCTCTCCTCCCAGTTTGATTTCGGCAAGGGCATACCTGCCATCCTTGAGATGTACAACAGCATCACATTCCAGGCCCTTGCTGTCCCGGTAATGCCGTATTTCACCGCCGAGAGACTCCGAATAGATTCTGAGCTGATTCACTGCAAAATCCTCAAAGAACATTCCGAAAGTTCTCGGATCGTTGATCAGATCATCGGGGGAGATATTCAATACTCCCGCAGCAATGGACGTATCAACAAAGTGGCGGGTAGGAGATGTTATCACAGCCACCTTGCTTCTGAAGTTAGGATTCCAGGCCTCCATATCCCTGATGATGAAGAGGTCCTCTAGAGCAGTTACATACTCGTCGAAAGTGTCACTGTCAAGACCTTTCATTTCATTTGCACATACATCATCAAGGATGACTTTTCTTCTTGCCTCCGTTGAAACATTACGTGCGTAACTCTTCAGAATCTTACGGAAGATGCTTTCCTTCTTGTTTCTGAATTTCCCATTGTTGCTGTTCTCGAACTTGAAAAGAGTCGAACAGTAGTTTTCCGTGATTTTCAGAGCCTTATCTTTTCCTCCCAATACAGAAAGCGGCCATCCTCCTCTGCAGATGTAGAATGCCGTGTCTTGCAGAAGGTAGTCCTCATTGATGCAGACAAGACGTTTCTCAGGATTGTCAAACATCTCAGAAAGCGATATCTGACCCGTTGAATCCCCTGCCTCATAAAGACTCATTGGATCCATATTGAGCGTAACGATACGACCCGCACCTGAATGATATATGTCATTCTTGTCGGCAGGAGTAGAACTGCCGGTGAAAATGAAAAGACCGAATTTCTCCTCGCTCAGATCTATCTCGGTCCTTGCAGAATTCCACAGATCGGGAACATGCTGCCATTCGTCGATAAGACGCGGATACTTACCCTTGAGAACAGAAATGGGGCTGCTCTGGGCAAGCTGAATCTTCTCTTTCGTATCAAGGGCATATACGGAAGAGGCAAAGGTTCGGCAGGTAGTTGTCTTACCGCAGAATTTCGGTCCGGCAACAAGGACACAGCCTGACGTTTCCAATGCTTCTTTTATCTGTTTTTCGATGTATCTGCTATAATATTCCATATATTAGAAATATATCCTAAAA
>CAZKIT010000323.1:0-1503 GCA_964552905.1 uncultured Spirochaetaceae bacterium | reverse complement strand
ATCGGTATCGAGATATTCGTGAAGGATCTCTTCTTCTGAGATAAGGGAGGCCGGGAAACCGGCTTCTTATCTTTCACTCCTCCACGAGCCAGTCGATGAGATTCCTGACTCTGATGCCGTCATAGACACCTTCAGTGAACCTGTCCAGGGTGAGAACCGTCTTGTCGTAATTATCCCTGATATTCCTGAGAGGCCGGATTTCTCTTTCGAACGTTGTTTCGTCCGTCATGTCAGCAGTAACCTGGATGTAGCTGATATCAGCATTCCTGGTAGCGACGAAATCCACCTCGGTACTGTAGAGTTTCCCGACATTCACCTTCCAGCCACGTCGGAGAAGTTCAAGAAATACGATATTCTCGATTGAAAATCCCAGGTCGTACTTTCTTTTCGGAAGAATGTAGTTTCTGAGGCCGAGATCCACTATATAAAGTTTGCTGCTGTTCTTGAGAAGTTCCTTTCCGGATATATCATAACGTCTGCAGGGATAAAAGAGATAGGACTCGGTCAGAGCTGCCACATAATCATCTATCGTATTGCATGAGACCTTTCTTCCGTTACTTGTCAGATAATCCGTCACGGCCTTTATTGAAACCGGTGAGCCGACAACCGATGACAGATAACGGGCCACATTGTTGAGAAGAGTGACATCTGTAACACGTCTTGTTCCCCGCCTCTGTTCTCTGTCGAGTATATCCTTGACAACTACCGTATTGTATATCCCTTCGAAATACATCGCCGTTTTCTCGTCTGTCTTGTCCATTACGGAAATGTACGGAAGACCGCCGTACTTCATATAGTCGGCAAAAGCCTTATCTGACGTCTCATATCCGTTAAGAGTGATGAATTCCCTGAAGGACAGAGGCAGTATTGATATCTCGACATAACGTCCGGAAAGCAGAGTCGCAAGCTCTCCCGAGAGAAGGTATGCATTCGAACCCGTTATGTAAATGTCCGTATTGTCTTTTATGAAGAGACTGTCCACACACTTCTGGAAGTTATCCACATGCTGTATCTCATCCAGAAAGATGTATGTCATCTGTCCCTTTACGAGCTTTGATTCCAGATATGAATGGAGCTTGCTGTAGTCGAGCAGGTCTTCACTGCCAAGATCCTCGAAGTTGATGTTGATGATTCTGTCATCCCCGACTCCCATGTCCTTCAGCTTCTCCTGATAAAGCTGCAGGAGAGTGGACTTTCCGCTTCTTCTGAGGCCGGTCACTACTTTTATGACTTTTTCATCCTTCCAGGAAAACAGCTCCTTCAGATATTCCTTTCTCTCTATAATCATTTCACTTCTCCATACTCTGAAGATAACGGGGAGACAGCACTCTGTCAAGAAAATTTCCCATTTCGGCAAATTTCATAAATATCTTCAAATATTTTCCCGTTTGGGCAAATTTCTTAAAAGGCTGACTGACTAGAAGAGGCCGGATTTCTCCGGCCCCGTATGTCTGTTTTTGTTCTATCAGGCTGCGTCTTCCTTCTCCGCCTGTCTGAGTCTCC
>CAZKIT010000322.1:0-1508 GCA_964552905.1 uncultured Spirochaetaceae bacterium | reverse complement strand
CCCCCTCTTCTGTTAAACCCGCGGGGAACTCCACGGTTACACTTTCGCTTCCGTGTCTGTACTGTCTTTCCATCAGAAAGACTGGAACACCATCGGGATTTCTTGTCCATGGAATTACGGAAACCCAGTCGGGAAGAGCGAGAGTCACGAACTCCCCTTTTCTTTCGCCGTGCGTCCGCTCCGAGAGATCCACGCTGAGAATGGGAGAAGTGAATACCCTTCTCCTCTCCCCGCATTTCCACAATAAGTCTTCGTTGCTCTTCATCAGCTCTTCTTGCTCGAACAGTTGGATGTGCAGTGTGCACATGCCTCGGGAGAGCATGAGGAGGTTCCGAGATAGTTCATCTCGCGTCCCGTCGTGCATGCATTGCCGTTTTCAAGCTTTTCGGCAATTGCCACAAGAGCCTCTGCTGACGGATGAGTGGTATCCTTGATCCACTCCTCCCCGCTGTCCTCGCTCTTCATGAGATCGAGTTCCATCGGAATTGCACCTAAAAACGGTGTATTCATCTCGAGAGCCATGTTCCTTCCGCCGTTCTTTCCGAAAACAGGAATCTCTGTTCCGCAGCTCGGACACTTGAGTCCTGACATGTTCTCGATGACGCCGATGATCGGAAGGCCGCACTTTCTGGCAAACGTGACGCTTCTCCTCGAATCGAGGATTGCGACTTCCTGCGGAGTCGTCACGATGATTGCGCCTGTTATGTCCTTGATGGACTGTACTACAGTGAGCTGCTCATCGCCCGTTCCGGGAGGAGTATCTATGATGAGGTAGTCCAGCGTTCCCCACTCCGTATCACCCAGGAACTGTCTGATGACACCCATCTTCATTGCGCCGCGCCAGATGATTGCGTCGTCAGGGTCGGGAAGCGCAAAGGCAAGGCTCATCACTTTTATTCCGTTCTTCGCTTCGACGGGAATCATGGTCTTTCCGTCGGGGGAATAGAGCTCGGCATCCCTGACGCCCAGCATCTTCGCGACGTTCGGGCCGTGGATATCGCAGTCGAGGATTCCCACTTTCTTTCCCATTTCGCTGAGGGCGAATGCAAGGTTCACCGCAACGGTTGTCTTGCCCACTCCCCCTTTTCCCGACATGACGACAATCTTTCGTGATATGTCCGCCATTCTCCTGTCTATTCTTTCTGTCTGAAGATCGTATTCACTTTTCTGTGTGTTTTCCATTTTTCATCTCCAATGGTGAATATAATAATCCAAAGACAAGGGTCAATCAATTTGACAGGTCTCTATACGGATATGATTGTCCTTTTTCCACCCCGCCACGGCAGACGTTATCTTTACCGTTTCTTTGCCGCTCTTAGCGTGTTCATCACGCATGAAAGTGAAGGATGACAGATGCATTTTAACGTAAATGACGTCACAGTAAAAAGTTGCAGAGCCAGAACCGAAGACGGGCCGTCTTTTTACTGAGATGTTGCGATATATAGTAAAATACGTTTACATCCCTACCGGACAGTTGAATTTAACAGTTTTTATTTGGTAGAATACAG
>CAZKIT010000321.1:0-1512 GCA_964552905.1 uncultured Spirochaetaceae bacterium | reverse complement strand
TGCTTAAAGACAATGAAATCTACCAGGACATCTACTACTCGCAGTTTCCCGAGGATAGAAAGGAGGTGAAGGCATGAAGTATTCATCTACGGTGAAACAGCTCGTCAAATACCTGAAAGGCCACAGGCTCCTTCTTCTCCTCTCTCTCGTTCTCGCCTTCCTCAGCGTGATTCTGCAGCTCTGGGTTCCGCTCCTCTTCGGAGACGCAATCGACCAGCTTGTCGGAAAGGGAGATGTCAACTACTCCTCCCTTGGAATGTATCTCATGAAGATACTTGTCTGTGTGGGATCAAGTGCACTCTTTGTCTATGTGATGAATCTCATCAACAACAGGATCACCTACACTGTCGTCAGAGATATCCGCAACGACCTCATTGAACACATTCAGAAGCTTCCGCTCTCCTATCTCGACAGTCATACCTCCGGTGACATCGTAAGCCGGGTCATAACTGACACGGATGTTCTCTCGGACGGACTTCTTCTGGGCTTCACACAGCTCTTCAGCGGAGTGGTGACTATAATAGCCACAATATATCTGATGCTGAGAAAGAATATCTGGATAAGCCTCATCGTCATTCTTCTGACACCTCTGAGTTTCCTTGTCTCGTCGTTCATATCTTCACGCTCGTTCTCGCTTTTCAAGGCCCAGAGCGCGGCAAGAGGAGATGAGACTGCCCTCATCGACGAAATCGTGGGAGGCATGAAGGTAGTCAAGGGTTACGGATATGAGGAAAGGGCATCAGAAAGATTCAAAGACCTTAACGACAAACTCGCGACCGCTTCCCGGAAGGCAATCTTCTACAGCTCGCTTGCAAACCCGTCGACAAGATTCGTGAACAACATCATCTATGCTTTCGTTGCACTTATAGGAATAATGCTGATTCCGAAGGGAGCACTCACGGTCGGAGGACTCTCCGTCATGCTGAGCTACGCTAACCAGTACATGAAGCCCTTCAACGACATAAGCTCCGTCGTAACCGAACTCCAGAACTCGTTTGCCTGCGCATCCCGTGTCTTCGACCTCATCAACGAGAAGGAAGAGACACCGTCCGGAAGCGATGAACTCTCTTCAGTCGAGGGAAATGTCGAGATAGACGACGTCGCGTTCTCATACGACAAGTCAAAGTCTCTCATCGAGCATCTCTCCCTGAATGCGGAAAAAGGCACAAGAGTCGCAATCGTCGGTCCCACAGGCTGCGGCAAGACTACGATAATCAATCTTCTCATGCGCTTCTACGATCCCGACAGGGGAACAATAAGAATCGACGGAAAGGATATACTCACAGTATCGCGTCACTCTCTGCGCTCATCATACGGCATGGTACTGCAGGAGACCTGGATAAAGAACGGAACCGTAAGGGAAAACATCACGTTCGGCAATCCAGATGCGACAGAGGAGGAGATAATGAAGGCCGTGGACGAGGCACACTGTACGTCCTTTATCCAGGCTCTTCCCGAAGGACTCGACACTCCTCTCAACGAGCACAGTCTCTCCGAGGGTCAGAAGCAGCT
>CAZKIT010000320.1:0-1519 GCA_964552905.1 uncultured Spirochaetaceae bacterium | reverse complement strand
AGGTTTCTCCTCAGGAGAGAACCAACATCGAAGAGGCAGTCAAGGACCTCAAGGATACTCTTGCCAATGCCAATGCAACGGCTGAAGAGATCAAGAGCAAGGTCGAGAAGGTCCAGAGTGCTTCAATGCAGCTCGGTCAGAAGGTCTATGAGGCATCCCAGCAGGCACAGCAGAACGCACAGAATAACGGCGGTGCTCAGCAGTCCTACCAGGAGACTAACCAGAACCAGAACAGCAGCCAGAGCTCGGGTGACGACACAATGGATGCTAGCTTCGAAGAAGTAAAGTAAAATTCAACTGGAATACCTTGAGGCAGCACTTTAATATGTGCTGCCTTTATGGTGTATTATAGGGTAACTATGGCAAAACGTGATTATTATGAAGTACTCGGTGTACAGAAGGGAGCAACCGAGGAGGAAATAAAGAAGGCCTACCGTAAGATTGCAATGGCCAACCACCCTGACACGCATCCGGGAGACAAGGATGCCGAGGAGAGATTCAAGGAGGCCAGCGAGGCCTACGAGGTACTCTCCGACCAGAAGAAGAGAAGCGCCTACGACCAGTACGGCTTCGCGGGCGTCGACGGCATGGGCGGAGCGGCAAGCGGAGGATACCAGAATGTCTACAGGGACTTCTCCGATCTTTTCGGAGGTACGGGAGGTTTCTCCGACATATTCTCATCGTTCTTCGGCGGCGGCTCCTCATCCCGTTCGAGAAGCTCCTCTTCCCCGAGGCAGGGTCAGTCCCTCAGATATGACATCACCATAGACTTCAAGGAAGCCGCATTCGGCTGCAAGAAGGAAATCTCCTTCTCCCATGACGAGACGTGTCCGTCGTGCAAGGGAACCGGTGGTACCGGAAGAAGAACATGTCCTACATGCGGCGGATCCGGCCAGACGATATCCGGCGGCGGATTCTTCCAGATGGCACAGACATGCCGCGCCTGCCGCGGTACGGGATATGTCGTGGACAATCCGTGTTCCGAGTGTCACGGCACCGGAACGGTGAGAAAGAGCGAGAAGCTCAGCGTCAATATTCCCGCAGGAAGCGATGACGGCACAAGGCTCACGCTCAGGGGCAAGGGAGACGCAGGCGCGAACGGCGGCCCGAACGGAGATCTGCAGCTTGTCGTGAATGTCAGAAGCGACAGATACTTCGTCAGGGACGGAAGCGACCTTTATCTTCAGGTTCCGATTTCATTCGTGCAGGCAGCGCTTGGTGACACAATCCAGGTGACGACCCTCGATGACAAGGAAATCAAGGTCGATATCCCGGAGGGAACGCAGTCGGGTAAGCTGTTGAGACTGAAGGGTATGGGAGTACCGTCACTCAGAACCGGCACAAGAGGCGACATGTATCTAAAGATTGTCGTCGAGATCCCGAAGCGTCTCGGACTCAAGGAGAGGAAGATCATGAAGGATCTTTATGATACGATGGCTCCTACCAAGACGCCGAAACCCGTAGCATTCACAAACGACTGAGAGAGGTAATAATGGGCGAAAAGGTTTACGGCTACCAT
>CAZKIT010000319.1:0-1525 GCA_964552905.1 uncultured Spirochaetaceae bacterium | reverse complement strand
GACACGAATACCGACACGAATACCGACACGAATACCGACACGAATACCGACGCGAATACCGACACGATTATATCAATGGTTTTCAGGAGTAAAAGGCATAAGAAAACCCGGAGAACAGGACCCCGGGTAGAAATCAGAACCTTCCGCCTCTTCCGCCGTGACTGCCGCCGGATGAGGAGATGTGGGTAGTCGTATGTCTCGGACCTCCGCCGCCGGGGCGTCCTCCGTTATTTGCGCTGGCCCTTCTCACTCTCACGACATTCGAATAAAGGTAAATATCCTTATGAACAGTGAGATTGAACGAGTTCGGAACGACATAGTCGTCGGCATTGTTCACAAGACCTGTGTTCTTCAGTTTCTTCTTCTGTTTCGATACCACAAAGAAGGAGATGAACGCTCCTATCGCAATGGAGAAGAAGAGAGGTGCTCCCCATGAAAAGCTCTTCTTTGAAGAGGAAGACGGAGTCTCCCAGTAGCCGTCAGAGGAGAGAGCCGAGGAATCGTAAGCACTGCGGGACGCATAGCCGGCATAAGTCTCGACGCTCCTTGCCCATGATGAGAATGCCTTGTAGTACTGTCCGGATGAAAGGTAGCCGATGTATGCGCTGTCATTGCTGAGCGCACTGTCGTCAAGGACATACATTGCATATCCGTTTGTCGAGATGTAGTATGTCCTCTCTCCCATATTAAGGAAGAAGACAACTGCATCCTCGCCGTACTCGGGCCTCTCGAGTATCCTGTCGGCATATTCCGTGTCACCCAGAGCGCCGTTGGAGAGCGCCGTGGCAACGACTGTAGTTATCCCCGTCTCGGATGAAACCGATTCGAGAAGAGACTCGAGTGAGCTCTTCTCGCTATCCGTGAGGAGTCCCGCATCATCGATGACAAGTGAAGCGGAAAGCGAGAAGAGGGCAAGAAGAGCAATCAATATTGCTGTAATTATCTTTTTCATTCTCCCCTCCTCACAGTGTCTGCGCCAGATAGAAGAGGAGGAACACAACTGCCCCGATTCCTCCTGTCAGGCACAGGAATTCAGTCAATGCCTTCCTGTTGTCACAGGGAAGGTCACCGACGAACTTTCCGTTCTGACCGTTTACGGCGAAAAGGTAGTTCTTTCCGTTCCACTTCGTATTGAGAAGCCACACCGGAAGAAGCGCGTACTTGCATTCCCCTCCCGTCATATTGACACTCTCTGTCTTCATCTCCGGCCTGAGAAAGCCTTCGGTCGTCTTCCTGAAATATCTTTCCACACTGGCCTTGGCTCTCTCGAGAGCCCTGGGTTTGCTGTCCTCTGCATCCGTATCGTACCTGTCGGCAAGAAAGCCCGAGAGATACGCTGTCTGGAAGTCAACGGCATCCCTGTAGTCGAATGGCCCCAGAGCCTCCATGAGCACGTCATCCATATTTTTGCTGCCGTCGACGGGAATCTTCTCGAATGCGACACTGCCGCTTCTCTGCAGAAGGTAGTGACTCGTCTTCGTATACGTGAAGTGAGGATCCGACCATACGGTCGTTGTGACTGCAC
>CAZKIT010000318.1:0-1529 GCA_964552905.1 uncultured Spirochaetaceae bacterium | reverse complement strand
CATACGCTACTGCCTCTGCCTCGGTCTTGTCGCACTTCCGAAGACAGTGAACCCCCTTCACATGAAGGCGAATGCCGGCGTTGACTTTTCCATCAGTTCCGAGGATATGGAAAGACTGAAGAGCATCGAGAGAATAAAGGATTACGGTGAAGCTTCTTTCTTCCCGGTCTTCGGCGGTCGACTCTGACGGGAATCATCACTCGTTTTACGGGCACTCTGTCATGATAATCACACAGCCATCATGCAGAGTGCTGTTATTATCTCTTTCAGCAATAAGGTGATAAACACTTTATGTCTGATGCTTCAGGGTGTCCTTTATCTTCTCTTCCGCATAGACTTGTGCCGTCTTTATCCTGATAAGACGGAGATTGGCCGATCTCAGGATTCCGTCCTTCTTGTAGTGGTAGCTTTTACCGCTTCTGAAGGTTACGGCATAGTGAGCGGCGTCGATGTCCACAATCGAGGCAACATCTTTTGTTATCTCCTCATTCTTCTCCCTGTCAAATATGTATGCCTCTTCCCGGTTCATCATGACAAGGTTAACACGGGGCAGATCAAATGGGGATTTCTTTTTTCTGACGTGTGCAGACATCTACTTCTCCAACCTCCTGAGAAGTAATACCATTCGCATCCAGGGAGAGATGTTATGACATTCACAGGTGTTATGATCAACGGAATCGGAATCCTTGTCGCCGGAGGACTCGGCGCACTCATAAAGAAGGGCATTCCCGAAAAAATCAAGGACGCCCTGATGACCGCGCTCGGACTCTGTGTCCTCTATTCGGGTATCTCGGGATTCTCGTCAGACACAAATCTCCTTATCCTTACGGCATCGGTTGTCATCGGTCTCCTTATCGGGGAGATACTTGATTTCGACGGCAAATTCACCCGCTTCGGCTCATTCGTACAGAAGAAAATCGGGGCAGCGGACAGCAGCTTCGCAGACGGCTTCGTTTCCGCGTCGCTCTTCGTGTGCGTCGGCGCGATGGCCATAGTCGGTGCAATCGAAAGCGGAACGAAGGGTACATACGATACATACCTTGCAAAGTCATTCATCGACATCTTCATCGTCTTCCTGATGGCGACGACGAAGGGAACGGGATGCGCGCTTGCAGGCGTCGCCTGCTTTGTATATGAAGCGCTCCTCACCCTCTGCTCTGGCTGGGTCGCCTCAATCGTGAACGACACTACCATCGCCCAGATGTCCCAGGTCGGGTCCCTCCTTGTTGCGGCAATAGGCCTCAATCTCCTGGGTATCACACACATAAGGATAGCGAACTATATACTTGCTCCCTTCATCCCGGTAGTCATCTACGAAGTGATGAAGCTCTTCTGAAAAAGAACGGAATACCGGGATAGTTACCCATTCTGACTAAAGGTGGAATCTCTTCTTTCCTTAAAATGCGTTATTGCTGTAACAAATACCGATTTTGAGAATAAAAATACTTGAAAAGAAGAGAAAAGCAAGAATTTTTGTATAGATATGCACTTTTCATGCATATTGAAATTTTCTATACTCCACTCCATAG
>CAZKIT010000317.1:0-1530 GCA_964552905.1 uncultured Spirochaetaceae bacterium | reverse complement strand
GCCCAGCTGAGTGCGTTTCCGGCAAGGTCAGTAAAAGTAATGATTGTATTGTTGAAAGTAGCCTGGACGTAAACATTGCCTTCCAGAACTGTCTTCTTAACCTTTTTCTTTGCAGTAGCCATATTACCTTACTTCCCCTTATTTCTTCTTTCCAGCGACAGTCTTCTTCTTGCCCTTTCTTGTGCGGGCATTGGTCTTGGTTCTCTGGCCTCTGACCGGAAGACTCTTTCTGTGGCGAAGGCCTCTGTAGCATCCGATATCCATCAGTCTCTTGATGTTGAGAGCGACTTCTGTTCTGAGATGTCCTTCGATTTTGTACTCTTCCTCGAGAACGTTTCTGAGTGTTGCGATCTCATCGGGTGAGAGTGTATTGATTCTTACATCTGGATTAATGTTTGTCTTCTGACAGATATCCATTGCGGACTTGTTTCCGATTCCGTAGATATATGTCAGAGCGATCTTGACTGCCTTGTTCGGCAGGTCAACACCTGCTATACGTGCCATATCGGCCTCCTAATTATTTCTGTCTCTGCTTGTGCTTCGGGTTCTCGCATACGATGCGGACAACACCGGCACGTCTAATAACTTTACACTTGTCACAAATTGGTTTGACACTTGCTCTTACTTTCATAGTAAACAGCTCCTTTAGATTTTCTTCGACTTTCTTCTTCTTGATTCGACAAAGCCGTCGTGGTGGTGCATCTTCATCATACCGTCGAGCTGTCTCATTGTGTCGAGGTCAACGCCGACAAGGATGATCAGGGATGTTCCGCCGAACAGCATTGCAACTGAACTCGGAAGACCGAAAATCAACTGAACCAGAGTAGGAATCAGAGCGATGAAAGCGAGGAAGATTGCACCGGGGAGGACGATTCTGTTGAGAACCTTCGTGAGATACTCTTCGAGTTTCTCATTTCTGATTCCCGGGATGGAACCGCCGTTGTCTCTGATGTTCTTTGCCATCTCGATCGGGTTCAAGCTAATCTGGGTATAGAAAAATGCAAAGCCTATAATCAGCAGGGTGTAGATGATTAGATAAGGGGCCTTCTGCGGATCTAAGAAATTTGCTACTGCCTTCATCCAGCCAATATTCGTATTGCCCAGCATGAGGGGGATCTGCAAGAGTGTCGACGCGAAGATTACAGGAATAACGCCTGACGGGTTAATCTTGAACGGAATGTATGTGCTCTGGGAGCCGTACATCTTTCTTCCGACAACACGTTTTGCATATGTTACAGGAATCTTTCTTGTGCCCTGTTCTTCGTAAACAACAAGAGCAACAACAAAGAAGAACATTATGATAACTACTACAAGGGAAATCCAGTTGATCGTACCGTCGGCGATACCGGTTACCATCGTGTAGAAAGCATTAGGAATTCTTGCAACGATACCAGCGAAGATAAGAAGCGATATACCGTTACCGACACCGTAGTCAGTAATCTTCTCACCGATCCATACACAGAGCATGGAGCCTGTCGTACAGCTGATGATTGCAATCGGATAGAAGAGCCCTACCGGTACGGAAAGAGC
>CAZKIT010000316.1:0-1537 GCA_964552905.1 uncultured Spirochaetaceae bacterium | reverse complement strand
CCTTCTGAGCTGCGAGAGCCGGAGAAGTTGTATCTGAGTGCTGGCTGATCATGACTGCACCTGCATCGATGAGAGACTTAGCTGCTGCTTCTTCGAGAGTAGCATCGCCCCATGTACCGACGAACTGAACAATCATTGTTGCACTCGGACATACGCTTCTGACGCCGAGGAAGTAACCTGACATACCGGAGATGACTTCTGCGAATGAGTATGCACCGACATAACCTACGATTGCCTGGTCAGCTGTGATCTGGCCTTCGTCAATCATCTGCTGGAGTTTCATACCTGCTGCGATACCAGCGAGGTATCTGCCTTCGTAGATAGCTGCGAATGCGTTGTATGTATTGGGATTGTCGTCCTGCTGGGAAGCACAGTTTGTCATACCGACAAAGATTGTGTCCGGATATTCCTTAGCAGATTCGAGCATATAGGGTTCGAAGCCGTAGCTGTTGTTGAAGATGATTTCACAGCCTTCTGCTGCGAGCTCGTCGTTGTTGTCCTTGGCAAGAGAAGACTCTGTCGTGTTTCTCTTGACGAGAAGTTCCACGTTGTAGCCTTCAGCCTTGAGCTGTTCGAGAGCAGCGTTCATGCCGTTCATGAAGTTCATTGTGTAGCCCTGGTCAGATTCATCGTTGATTACGACGAAACCGATCTTGGTAGCCTTTGCTTCTGTTGATGCTGATGATTCGGATCCGCCCTGAGCGAATACGGAGAGACACATCAGAAGAGCAAGAGCGATTGCTAATGTTTTTTTCATAATAATATTCTCCTATGAGGCATTTTTCGAAATACCTACATTAACTATGTTATTATGTCAGATTCGAGCTGTAAAGAAATATTTTCAAAAACTTTGAGATTACTTTCCAAACCTTCAAAATGACAGATAAAAAATTAGGATATCCTAAAAATAAGATATCCTAAATTTACGTTTATGTAAATATTGAAATTATCGCTCTTCTCTGAAGTAGTTGACGCCGAGGCTCGCTGGCGGCTGCTTGTCGCGGATGTTTCTCATGCTTGTGATGACAAGTACGATTACAGTTACCACATACGGCAGAATCTTGTAAAGCTCCTGCGGGAAGAAAGGAACGATGATTCTCAGGTACATGAACATGAGAGCACCGAAGAGGATTGAACACCATGTGGCCTTGAGAGGTCTCCATGTGCAGAAGATTACGATTGCTACTGCAAGCCATCCTGTTCCTGCAAGCGACGCCTCAATCCAGACACAACCTGCAGTCGTCATCGTGTAGACCATGCCTCCGACAGCCGAGATACCACCGCCGATCATCGTCGCCAGGTACTTGTACTTCGTGATGTTGATACCTGCAGCGTCTGCAGTGACGGGAGACTCACCGACTGATCTGAGGTAGAGACCTGTCTTAGTGCGGGAGAGGAAGAAGTGCATTGCGACTGCAAGGATGATTGCAAGATAGAAGAACGGTGACTGGTCGAAGATTATCTTTCCGATCACGGGAATGTTCTTCAGGAAATCGGGCATGAACTTGTTGTCGAATGCGAACTTGAGGTCGTTGGA
>CAZKIT010000315.1:0-1542 GCA_964552905.1 uncultured Spirochaetaceae bacterium | reverse complement strand
TCTGTCCTCCTCAGAGTACCCTGACGAACTTGGAGTCGTCCGTAACTGTCTTTGCGCTGTTTCCAGATATTGTCACGGTGTAGCTTCCGCCTGTGTCGACAGAGCGTACATTGATGTTCTTCAGTGTGATTGAGACACTCCTTATCTTCGAATCAAGAGGCGTGATGGATACACATCCGTTACCGTTGTAACCGATAAGATTCAACGGATCCGTTCCGAGATAACCGGCTTCACCTCCATCCGTGTAATCGAACTGTATGTTTGATGTGGTCGATATCTTCAGTTCTCTTTCGCTGTCGGTATATTCTGTAATGTCCAGATAGTTCTTCTCATGATCGTACGTTGCACTCCATGCCTTCGAATAGAGATGGAACGTCATTCCTGTGGAAGCGTATGCATAGGAGTCTTCATGCTTTGTATCAAATGCTCCATCCGGAATGAACCAGTCGCTGCCGAAGTAGCTGTCTGCTTTTGCAAATGCCGGCTTGAGAATTGTCATGAGAATACTTACCCAGTCCTCTTCTGTCGGCTGACGATAGACCGTTGTAGCGTTTGTCTTCTCGTTGGCTGCAGAACCATTGCATGCCTTGAGAGAGTAGGCGTTGATTACAGGAGTCGTCAGCAGGCCGCTGTTGTCGTTGTATGTGTAGATTCCGCTGTCGGCATTGTAGCTGAGATAGCCTGCTTCGTTCTCACTCTTTCCGTTGTTTACAGTACCTGTTTCAGGATATTTGAAGTCTGAAACGCTGATTTCAACGCTTCCAGCAGAGGATGAGAGTGTATATGATGTCGCTCCCGGGACGAATGACCATGTGACTGTTGTGTACGGTTCATAATACCCTGTTGTTTCGTTGATGACTGATGTGACTGTAAGGCTGGAGGTTGCTCTGAGTCCGTAGCCGATGTTGTTCTCTTCATCGAATCCGAGGGAGTTCTTTGATTTTTCCGCTCCTGTCTGCTGGAGTGAGGTGATTGTCTCTTCCCCGTTGTTTCTCATCGAATAGATTATGTACTGTATGTATCCGGAGCTTGCGAGGGAGGAGGTCTCCTCTGTATATGTCGTTGCCGTCGTGAATGCAGTTTCCTTGAGAACGGGGTAGGATGATACCCCATTCTTCACTGTCA
This sequence comes from uncultured Spirochaetaceae bacterium, assembly GCA_964552905.1. Lineage (GTDB taxonomy): Bacteria > Spirochaetota > Spirochaetia > Sphaerochaetales > Sphaerochaetaceae > Ornithospirochaeta. The sequence continues at coordinate 417 of CAZKIT010000315.1, read as the reverse complement.
CAGAGTACTTTTCGATCTTGTATCCTGCATTTGCCTCCGGAACACTGTCCCATGTGACTGTGATTGAGTCCTGGGCTTCTCCCTTTGTGGCCCTCACGTTCTTCGGAGATGCAAAGAGTCTGCCCTTTACCGCTGCGCCCGAAGCATCTGTAATGACTGCCGGAGTCTTGTCATCAAGATAAGGAACAACCGTATAGGTGTATTCTTCGCTCAGCGGCGTTGCGGAGGATTTGAGATTCTTTATCGATTCTGCCTTGTCGGAGTATTCGGTTGTACGGATCTTCTGCGGGAGTTCTTCTCCGTTTCTCTTGATCATGTAGAACTTCGCACCCTTCACTTCGTTCCATTTTATTGTAATCTGCTCCGGATCGAGGCCGTTGTTCTCGACAGCCGGATTCATTCCGTATGCTCCGAATA
>CAZKIT010000314.1:0-1554 GCA_964552905.1 uncultured Spirochaetaceae bacterium | reverse complement strand
TATCGTCTTTGCCCTGAGGTCCTTCTCCCACCAGTTCCATTCGTTCCACTTTTTTGTGATGTCGAGTTTCTCGTTGTGCCAGATTCCGGTTTTATCCGGATAGCATCCCGTGATTATCGAGGCATGGCAGGGGTAGGTGTATGTGGGGTAGACGCACCCGATGTTCCTTACCATGGAATATGAGGAGAGAAGGGAAGAGAAGTTTCTTCTTTTCATAAGTTCTCTGAAGTCCGTCTCCGTCATCGCATCTATGGAGATGACGACTGCCTTATTTCCCTTCATCTTTACTTCTCTCTTTCCTTGCGATAAGGAAGAAGCGCTGCGGAATCTCATGGATTATGACAATTCCGAGAACCATCCCGAGACACGCCTTGAGTGCATCGCTTCCGCTATTGAGGGCCTTCTCCATCTCTCCCGAAACAAGGTAGTAGACCGTCCAGTATATGTCGGCTCCGGGAACGAGAGTGAAGATACCCGCGATGAGGTATATGATTTCGGGAGTCTTCCGTCTTACAGCCTCGAAACGGGCTAAAAGCGTGACGACGCCGGAAGAAATGAATATCGCAATGCCGTAGCCTGTGAATTCCCTGGCGAGGGAGAAGACTATCCAGCCCACGACGCCGATGACGCCGCACCCGAGCCAGTTTCTGACGGGTATGTTATAGAGTATGGAGAATGCAATCGTACCGAAGAACGAGGCGAGGATCACATACCACTTCACAGGCTCAGTCCTCCCCGGATGTTGGAGTAGAGGGAGAGTACCGTTCCGACTCCGACGGCGATGCAGATGAAGACGAAGACGGCGTCGAGGATTCTCACGACCCCCGAGAGATAGTCTCCGTTCGCGATGTCCCTGATTCCGTTGACGAACGGAACTCCGGGAATAAGCGGAATGATGGATCCCGCTATCATGGCATTCATGTTGACCGAGAAACCGAAGTGGTGGAATACAAGGCAGACTGCGCTGACGAGCGCCGAGCCGAGTATGTTCGTCGTTATCTTCGAGAGGTGCTTCTTCGCCCAGTACTGGACGAAGAGGCCGAGGATGAGGCCTGCTGTGAGGGCACTCAGTGCATCGCTGAGTCTTCCGCCGTATAGAAACGTGAAGGCTCCCGAGCCAAGAGCTGTCGCACCCACGAGAAGCGGACTGGGCTCACTGTGGAGGGCGTCTATTCCCTTTAGTTTCTCCCTCACTTCGTCGAGTGTGTATTCCCCCGCACATATTTCACGCGACAGCTGGTTGATGGCCGCGACCTTTGCAAGGTTTGCAGAGTTCGAGGGGATGAACTTCACTCTTGCCGAGTTCGTTCCTGTTGTATCGGTTGCGGAGGAGAGAATGCCGTTCGTCAGGACAAAGAAGTCGCTGTCGGGAACACCGTAGTGCCTTGCTATTCGCGAAAGCGTATCCTCCGTTCGTGATATCTCGGCACCGTTTGAAATGAGGATCCGTCCTATTTCGGTGCATACACTCAGGATATCCTGTGACTTTTCGGCCATGAAAAAAACTCTCCGTCAACATACTATTCTCCAAGGAGGATGAGTTGTCAACAGAGA
>CAZKIT010000313.1:0-1561 GCA_964552905.1 uncultured Spirochaetaceae bacterium | reverse complement strand
ACGGAAAGTACCGCAACATCGAAGTCGAGGACGACGTCTACGCTCTCATGGAATACGAGGACGGCCACATCGGAACATATGTCACGACGATTGCAGACGAGCCGGGTACGAACAGACTCGAGATATCGGGAACGAGAGGCAAGCTCGTCGTCGAGAACGACACGATCACATTCTGGCGCACACGTGAGGATACCGATGACTTCCAGAAGAGATTCAAGGGAGAGATCGGACATCCGGAAATCTGGAAGTGCGAGATTCCCGTCAAGGGAACATACACTTCCCACTGCGGCATCATCAAGAACTTCTGCGATGCCATCCAGAAGGGAACACCGCTTCTTGCTCCGGGAAGTGACGGCATAAAGAGCCTCGAGATAATAAATGCAATCTTCCTCTCTTCATGGAAGGGCGGAAACTGGGTAGAATTACCCATCGATGCAGATGAATACGAGAAACTGCTGAAGGAGAAGTGCGGAGGTTCATTCCCCTGCTGAGAAAAGGGACTGAAAGGGTATGACAAAGAAGGGACAGAGCTTTAAGAAGAAGACGGTGACGAGATGGACTGTATCCTATCTCCTCGCGACTTTCATTCCTCTCCTTCTCGTTCTTGCAGTCTCACTTGTCGCCCTTTCGGTAAATGTCTCCTCTGTCACGTACGCCAATACCATAACGGCTTCCCTCGTCCAGAACTCGTTCTCCGATGTCATGGAGAGGATAAACGAGATAAGGGCCGAGATGATAGTCGACTCCGACTTCGACGAGCTGAGGTCGGCGGGGTTCCTGGATGGAATATCGAGTCTCGATCTCTATTACCATACAGCGGACATAAGAAGGCTCGAACAGACATCGTCGGTTGTGGAGAATCTCTTTCTCTACAGCCCCGTATATGGCTGGTACATATCGAACCTCGAATGGGGAAGCCTCGAAAGCGTCGAGTCAAGCTCCCTCGGCATCACTGCAGAGGAAGAGGAAAAGTACCTCGGGAAAGTAATCTGGGACGTCTACATGTACGACATAGAAGGGGACAGGATTCTCATCACGCTCCCTATGACGTACATCCATTCGTCGAACCCCAATTCCCTTGCCGTCGGTGTCATTGTCTCGAAGAGAAATCTCTTCTCGTCGGCAGTCGACGACTGGCATGATGTCGTGGTCTACAGTTCCAGACGTGAGGGTGTTGTCTACAGCTCCTCCGGCTCCTACACGGACGGTGAAAGAAGTGAATTCTTCTCTTCTCTCGCCTTAGGAGAGACGGGCAGGACGGGCTCTCTCATTGCATCTGCAGGAGAGTCGGAGACGGAGAACATGAAGTGCATCGTTCTCATGAACAGACGCACCTACTTCCATTCCTTCTTTCTCCTCATGGGTGCCGTAGCCGCAGTCATACTCCTTGCGGCCTCGTCCGGTGCCGTCCTCACTGTGAGAAACGTCAGGAAGGACTGGCTGTTATATTCGGAGGCCGTGAAGGCTTCGGGCGTCGATGTGGATGAGATACCTCTCAACGCGACTGACTATTCGCCCTTTGTCTCGTCGGTGAGCGACCTCAAGGCCGAGAAGGCCCAGC
>CAZKIT010000312.1:0-1564 GCA_964552905.1 uncultured Spirochaetaceae bacterium | reverse complement strand
GGCTGAATGCCTTGTTTGCTTCTGCCATGCGGTGTACATCTTCCTTCTTCTTGAAAGCTGTACCTGTCGAGTTGTAAGCATCAATGAGCTCGTCAGCAAGCTTGTCTGCCATTGTCTTACCGTTTCTGCCTCTTGCACCGGCGATAATCCATCTCATGGCGAGAGCTTCACGTCTGGACTCTCTGATTTCGGTCGGAACCTGATATGTGGCACCGCCGACTCTTCTTGACTTGACCTCAACTGCAGGCTTTACGTTCTCGAGAGCCTTGTTGAATACGTCGATTTCCTTCTCGCCTGTCTTTGCTGCAATGATCTTGAGAGCATCGTAGACGATCTTTGTGGAAACTGACTTCTTGCCATCCACCATCATGCGGCAGATGAGCTTCTCAACAGCTGTGCTGCTGTATACTGCGTCAGGGGTTACTTTCCTGACAGGGGTTTTTTCTCTACTCATTTTCTTCTACCTCCTATCAAGCCTTTGGCCTCTTAGCACCATACTTCGAACGGCTTCTCTTTCTGTCAGCAACACCAAGAGTATCCTTGCTGCCACGGACGATGTGATATCTGACACCAGGAAGGTCCTTGACTCTTCCGCCTCTGATGAGAACAACCGAGTGTTCCTGGAGGTTATGGCCGATACCCGGAATGTAAGCTGTGACTTCGATTCCGTTGGAAAGACGAACTCTGGCTACCTTACGGAGAGCTGAGTTAGGTTTCTTAGGTGTAACTGTCATGACTCTTGTACATACACCTCTTTTCTGCGGGCAACCCTCAAGAGCCGGGGATTTCGTCTTCTGCTTGGAAGTACTTCTGCCCTTTCTTATAAGCTGATTAATTGTAGGCATCTTTTCGACGCTCCTTTTTCTTTGGTCACCCGTCTCACACCGGGCTCCCTACCACCCCGCACAGGCGGAGTTTCTATTTAAAAACTGCAGTCAGCATGAGATAACAGACCGGAATGCCGGAAGGGCAACGCCGACAGGCGTCACTCTTCATCAATCATGGCATCGCCGATTTCCCTGTCATCTCCCACAGTCTTCATTTCTGCAAGATCCTCGAAGTCAGTATCATCGTCAACAACCGGGGTGTTTTCCCTGTTTGCATCCCTGATCTTCTGTTCCTCAAGAAGCTTCTGGTCTTCGGTAAGAACGATATCCCTGTAGCCTACGAATCCGGTACCTGCCGGAATGAGCTTTCCGATGATGACGTTCTCCTTGAGACCTCTCAACTCGTCTGTTTTACCAGCAATGGCTGCTTCTGTCAATGTCTGCACCGTATGTGCGAACGAAGCGCCGGAGATAAACGACTCGCTGTTGCGTGCAGCATCCGATACACCGCTGAGGCACGGTCTTCCGATTGCAGGTACTCTGCCCTCGGCCTTTGCCTTCTCGTTCTCCTTCAGGAATTCGAGCTTGTCGACCTTCTGGTTCTCGATGAATCTGGTATCGTTGCTTCTCACAATCTCAACTGTTCTGAGCATCTGACGGATGATGATCGAGAGATGCTTCTCGTTGATTTCGATATCCTGTTCCCTGTAGACGTTCTGGATGGCCTTGACGAGGAA
>CAZKIT010000311.1:0-1572 GCA_964552905.1 uncultured Spirochaetaceae bacterium | reverse complement strand
TTTCGCAACAAATGAAAGGTAGCAGAAATCAATGTTTTCTGTCAACATTCATTTGACTTTTATCGACGAGGAAACATCACTTTTCCCGTGTTTTCTCTCAATTGATTTGATATACCTCAGATATACGAAGGGGAGTATGGAGCCTGCACATATCCAGCTTGTGGCATTGCTGAGACATATTCCGAAGAAACCGAAGAGATATGTCATGCTGAAGGCCGTTGCGATTCTTGCAGTCAGTTCGATTACGGAACTGAGAAGAGGAATCTTCCCGCTTCCGAGTCCCTGGCTTCCCGTACGGAATATGAAGATGGACCCGAGCGGAATGAAGAACCATCCCATTGTCTTCACGTAGAGCACGCTCTCCTCGATGATGGAAGCATTTTCCGGAATGTTGTCGATGAAGATGTATGTACACGGACGGGCAAGGATATTGCACATCAGAAGGCCGAAGACGGAGTAGGCGATTTCGATGTAGACGGCCAGCCTGAAGCCTTTTCTGATTCTCTCTATCTTTCCTGCTCCGAGGTTCTGCGATGCATATGACGATACGGCAAGGCCGAGGGAAGGGTAGAACTGCGTGACGATTGTCTCTATCTTGTTCGCGCACGAGTACGCCGCGACGCTTTCGGAGCCGAAGGCATTGAGTGCCATCTGTACGACGATCACGCTGATTGCCGTTATGCTGAACATGACCGCGCCCGGCATTCCGACTCCGAGGAGCGTACGTGAAAGGGACGGATCGAACTGCCATTCCTCTTTCGAGCTGCGGAATATCGTATACTTCCTCTTTATATATATAAAGGATAATACGGCAGCAACTCCCTGGCTGAAGACGGTGGCTGCAGCAGCACCGGCGACTCCCCATCCGAAATATATGATCGATACGATGTCGAGGACGATGTTCAGAACTGCCGAGATGATCATGAAGATGAGAGGAGAGCGGCTGTCGCCGAGGCTTCTGAGAACCCCTGCATAGAAGTTGTACATGACCGAGCATATGAGGAATATGTAGATGATGATTATGTAGCTGTTCGCCATGTCTATTATGTCCGGGGGAGTATTGATCAGTTCGAGCAGAGGCTTAGAGAAGAGAGCGAAGACTGCAGCCACGATTATCGACATCGCAAGGGAGAGGATGGTTCCGTTGGTGTAGGCCTTCCTCATGCCGCTGCTGTCTCCTGCTCCGTAGCGCTGTGCGATTATGGCGGTGAAGCCCATCGTCAGCCCCTGGGCAAAACCCGTAACCATGAAGCTGTATCCCGATACAGCGCCCACTGCCGCGAGTGCTTCGACTCCCAGCAGTCTCGATACGATCAGGGTATCGGCCATGAGGTAGAGCTGCTGGAATATATTGCCGATGAATGTCGGAAGCGTGAAGCCCAGAATAAGCTTCAGAGGGCTTCCCTGTGTCATGTTGTTTTCCATGCGCGTAATATATAAATAAAGTGAAGTCAGTTCAATAATGTCACTCCTCATGAAATTCAAATTTCCGGTCTTTTCAGACATGCGCAAAAAAGTTTAAAAATCTTCAAAAAGGGGGTTCACATTTATCTGGGAAAAATGTAATGTATT
>CAZKIT010000310.1:0-1579 GCA_964552905.1 uncultured Spirochaetaceae bacterium | reverse complement strand
CAGCAACTCCGATTATGTACACGCTGTAATTGTCCCCCCGAAAAACATGAAAAAAACACCCTGTTTCCGATTGGAAACCATGACAAACGGATTTTTTCCCTGCGGCCTCGGAGTGCATGAGAATCAATCGTCAGTGTAAAACAGAGTGACCGGAACATGAAAACTCGATGCTTCGGATTCCTTACTACAGGCTGAAGGAAATGCGTCAGTTGAATCTGTACTTCTTCGGGTTGGACAGGATAAGGAGCGTGAGTGTATCATTGAGTGAAAGGAAAGGATATGATGAAGAAAGCACCTCTTATTCTGCTGCTGTCGTTTCTCTGCCTCCTCATGGCAGTGTCGTGTGATGTGGATTCCAGGAGGAATAATGATGGAGAAGAAAACGTGGATGATACTCCTCTCCGTGTCATCAGCAATATCGGGGAGAGCGGAACAAGGGAGCTGGAGGATGTGTCAGTCAGCGAAGTTCTCCTGAGATTCCACTCCGAGGGCCTTTATGAGGGCGGAAGCAGCTTCACTCTTGATGATCCGTATGCCTTCTATGTCGACTACATAGGCGAGAACGAGAAAAACCATACTGATTACGGCATGTATTTCAATACCGTCCTCTATGTACCTGATGTCATAAGGACTGTCTACGACGCCATGGGAGGCAAGGATCCCGATTCCGGTAATCCCTTCTGGTGGTATATGGATACGTTCCTGGGGAAGGACCTCAATGAAATCCGCTCGTCATGGAAGACTTGTATTGATGAACTGCTCTCAGAAGAGGGAAAGGAACTCCCTTATCCGAAGAGCGGGAATGAAGAGGATGAGAAATGGAGGAAACGCAGTTCGTTCATACAGTATTCTCCCTACAATTTCGATTCATCTTCGACTCCTGTCACGAAGCCGGCGTACGAATATGTCTACGTCGAGGGGCACTGGGACGGCATGCTTCTTTTCCTTCCTTCCTCTCTTGTCCGGAGCTACCTTGAAAGAGGAGGGGACTACATAAACAATACAGAAGCCTTCTACTGGTATATGGACAGGTACAAGGGGGTCGGAAGGGATGAGATTGACCGCATGGTGGAGAACGGCGGGCTTTCTTCATACCTGAAGGACCTTGACTATACAGCTCCTGTGAAAGGTGACGGAGTGACTGTCGACGAGAACTGCTACACCATTGTCTCTACCAGCATATCCAATCAGTCCTCCGGAGAAGGAAAGATTCTCTCCGCCGTCTACACTTACGGAGATGTCAACAACCTGCAGTTCAGGGACGGAAGAACCGTCAGTGACAGAGAGCGCCTCTATTTTGTCGACTCCGGCTATAACAGCTTCATCGCCTTTGTTCCCGAATCATTCTGTACAAGACTCAAAGAGGTGACCGGATACGAATGGGACGGAGCAAGCGCAGATCTCTTCTTCGCTCTCCTTTCTTCTTTCGGCCTGACGGAAGGGGAGGATGACGGCTACAGGAACTATGACGGAAAAGGTACTTTGATTACACGGGAATATATCGAGGAGAACGTCGTGAACAAGAGCATTGACGATATCCAAAACAGATTTTCCTGAAGAATGAGTCAGCCTGCCGGTA
>CAZKIT010000309.1:0-1579 GCA_964552905.1 uncultured Spirochaetaceae bacterium | reverse complement strand
TCACTACCTTCTTTTCTCTTTTTGAGATATTGTAGTCCTCATGAAAAAGATATACATGGAAAGCCTCGGCTGTGCAAAGAACCAGGTTGACTCGGAGATCCTCCTTACCTATGCGGAGGAGAACGGCTATGAAAGAGTTGAGAACGCAGAGGATGCTGACGTCATCGTCGTCAATACCTGCGGTTTCATAAGAAGTGCAAAAGAGGAATCGATAAATACCTTTTTCTCCCTCAGGGAGCAGTACCCGAAGGCGAAGATCATCCTCGCGGGATGTCTTGCCGAACGCTACGGCAGGGAGATGGAGCTCGACGAGGCCGACGCCATATTCGGTAACCATGACCTCTCCCTCTTTCCGACTGTCCTCAGGGAAGTCGAGGAAAACGAAAAGCCGGTACTCGTTCCCGAGTACCCCGACCCCGACAGGGAACGCGACGACAGAAAGGAACTTCTGTCATTCCCCGGAAGTGCATACCTCAAGATAAGCGAAGGCTGCAATCACTGCTGCTCGTACTGTGCTATCCCGGTAATCAGAGGCCCGCTCAGAAGCAGACCCTTCGAAAAGATAGTGGAGGAAGCGAAGAGACTCATCTCATCCGGTATCTACGAGATAAACGTCGTTGCCCAGGACCTCGGGGCCTACGGACTCGATATCTACGGAAAGAGCAGATTCGTCGAGCTCATGGATACTCTCTCGTCCCTCGAGGGTGACTTTGTCCTGAGGATGCTGTATATCCATCCGGATACGTTCCCGATGGACCTTATTGACCTTGTTGCTTCAAGGAAGAAGATTCTCCCTTATTTCGATATCCCGGTACAGCATGCAAACCATGAGGTTCTCCTCTCGATGAAGAGAACAGGTGACGGTGACATCTACGCTTCCCTCTTCAATAAGATAAGGGAGAAGAATCCCGATGCCGTCATAAGAACAACCCTCATGCTCGGCTACCCCGGAGAGAACAGGGCGGCATTCGAGGAGCTCCTGTCGTTCCTTGACAAGGCACAGCCCGACTGGATGGGCTCATTCCTCTATTCGCGTGAGGAGGATACTCCCGCTTATAAAATGAGGAATCAGAAGGAACACGACAAAGCCCAGAAGGAAGCGAAGAAGTGGCAGAAGGAACTCGAGGAGAAGCAGAGTGCGATAACCGAAAAGCGACTCCAGCGCTTCGTCGGCAGAACCTACCGCTGTCTTGTCGAGGAGATAATAGAAGGCGAGGAGCTTGCCATCGGCCGCATCTACTCCCAGGCTCCCGATGTTGACGGTGCCACCGTCATCATGGGGCGGGGCCTCAAGAGCGGCGATGTCGTAACAGTCGGAATCAGAAGTGTCCGCGGCGTGGACCTGGAGGGTATTCTAATTGATTGACCTTTCCTCCCTCAACGAAGAGCAGAAGGAGGCCGTTCTCGATACCAGTAACAACCTCCTCATCCTTGCCTGTGCCGGAAGCGGCAAGACAATGACTGTCACATATAAGATTGCATACGAGATAGAAAGCGGGTTCGTTTACCCCGCCCAGGTCTGTGCCGTGACGTTCACGAACAGGGCCGCAAAGGAGATGAAGGACAGAATCGAGAAGCT
>CAZKIT010000308.1:0-1601 GCA_964552905.1 uncultured Spirochaetaceae bacterium | reverse complement strand
TGAAGAGAAAGCTTGGAATAAGCGGAGTCGCAACTGCCGTCTACTGCTGGGTAAGCGACAGGAAGAAGCTTGAAGAGGATCAGAAAGGTGCCCAGATTGACATCCTGATTGACAGGGCCGACAACATGATAAACATCGTGGAGGTCAAATGGCCGACGGACGGAAGGATATACCTGATGACGAAGGAAGATGAGGAAAGCCTGAGGAACAAGAAATCTGTCTTCCAGAGTCAGACAAAGACGAGAAAGGGAATCTGCTTCGTCCTTGCCACCGTATCGGGAATGAAGCATAACCAGTATTCGGAGCTTATCCAGAAGCAGGTGACGCTAGACGACCTCTTCGTCTGAACATTTCATGCTTGTAAAAAAACAATTTTTCATTGACATCTCCCCATTCGGAAATACTCTAATTAGACAAGTGGTCAATATGAACGAAAGAGATAAGGAAGTAATAGAATTCTGTAAAGAGGCGATCCGGATACCAAGTCCGTCCGGCGGAGAGAAGGGAGTTGCCCTTCTCATGAAGAAGAAGATGGAGGAACTCGGTTACGACAGTGTTGTCATCGACGAGTTCGGATCATGCATAGGAATCATAAACGGCTCGGAGCCCGGCAAGACAATTCTCATCGACGGGCACATCGACAACGTGGATGTCATCGACGAAAAGGAATGGAAACACAAGCCCTGGGGTGCCGAGGAAACTGACGGAAAAATCTACGGCCGCGGAACATCCGACATGAAGGGAAGCGTCTGTGCTGCCGTCATAGCCGCCGGAAACTTCAAGAAGGATACAGGAGGAAAATTCAAGGGACGCGTCGCGGTATCATGTACGGTGCATGAGGAATGCTTCGAGGGTATCTCCTGCCGTCTGGTATCGGACTACGTAAAACCCGACTGTGTCATCATCGGGGAAGCTACAACATCAACTGTCAAAATCGGTCAGAGAGGAAGAGCTGAGGTCGTCGTCGAAACCGAAGGTATATCGTGTCACTCCTCCAATCCCGAAAAGGGAAAGAATGCAGTTTACGCGATGATGGGAGTCATCGAGGAAATCAGGAAGATTGTTCCGAACGAGCATCCGCTCCTCGGAAAGGGAATACTCGAGCTGACAGATATCAAATCGTATCCGTATCCGGGAGCGTCTGTCGTGCCGTCGAAGTGCATCGCGACATTCGACAGGCGCACTCTCGTCGGAGAGACCGTCGAGACGATTCTGGCTCAGGTGGATGATGCGATAGAGAGAGCAAGGAAGAAGGATCCGGATCTCAAGGCAAGATGCTACATAAGGGACGGAGAGGCCCTCTGCTGGACGGGTGCCACGATAAAGGCCCAGAGATATTACCCGGCCTGGGCTGTCGATGAGAAGAGCGAACTTGTACAGAAGGCACTGGGTGCACTGAAGAAGGCCGGAATCGAAACGAAGATTTCACACTTCTCGTTCTGCACGAACGGCAGCCACTTCTGCGGAGAGAAGGGAATTCCCACAATCGGCTACGGCCCCTCGCTCGAAAGTCTTGCTCACGTCAGGGATGAATACATCGAGGTGAATGAACTTACAAAGGCGGCAAGAGGCTTCGAGGAGATACTCAAGGCACTTACCGA
>CAZKIT010000307.1:0-1614 GCA_964552905.1 uncultured Spirochaetaceae bacterium | reverse complement strand
TAAGACGTAACAGACTGGGAACATACCTCTCGAAGCCGGAGAACGTCATTCTCCTCTTGATGGGCGTCGTTCTCACGATTACGACGGTTGCACCGATTATCGCAATAGTGAAGGACACAATATCCATCCACGTCGGAACAATAGACCAGCACCTCACGGGGAAGGCCTCGGGATACACTCTCGTCAACTACGTGGACCTCTTCACAAGCAATCTTGCAAAGACGAACCTCTGGAAACCGCTTCTGAACACTCTGCTGCTGTCATTCGGTTCCTGTCTCTTTGCAATTCTCTACGGAGGAATCTTCGCATTCCTCGTGACCAGAACGAACATGGCATGGAGAAAATACCTCTCATCCATATTCATCTTCCCCTACATCATGCCGCAGTGGACTCTCGCAGTAGTCTGGCAGAATCTCTTCAACTCGAATGCGGTAACGGGAACAAGCAACGGTCTTCTGGCCACACTCGGAATAACAATGCCGAAATGGTGGTGCATCGGTCTCTTCCCGAGTATCGTGGTACTCGGAATGCACTATGCACCGTTTGCATACATCCTCATCGGAGGAATATTCAAGAACATGGATTCCAACCTCGAGGAGGCGGCTACGATTCTGGACACGCCGAAGTGGAAGACTATGTTCCGCATCACGCTGCCGATGGTAAAACCCGCAATCCTCTCGACCGTTCTTCTGGTATTCGGAGGCGCAATGGGAAGCTATCCTGTTCCTCACTATCTCAAACTTGCAACTCTCTCGACACGCTACATAACTCTCCGCGCAAGGTACAAGGGAGAGAGCAGCATCCTCGCCGTCATCATGATGATACTCGGCGGTGCAATCATGGTAGTCAACCAGGCTTCCCTCAAGAGCCGCAAGAACTACACGACCGTCACGGGAAAGTCGGGGCAGATTTCAAAGATAAACCTCGGAAAGGTTGGAAAGTACGTCATTGCCGTCATTCTCATCTTCACGACGTTCTTCACCAGCATCTTCCCGATCATCTCGTTTGCATTCGAGACGTTCCTCCCCAACCCGGGAGACTACTCGTTCCTCTATACGGGAGATACGAAGAACCTCACTACGAAGTGGTGGATCACAAGCGAGAACATCACCGAGAACGGTATGTACGGGCAGAAGGGCATACTCTACAACTCCACGATATGGAATGCATACAAGGGAACACTGCTCGTGTCGCTCTCATGCTGTATCTTCGCAGGCACGATAGGAACGATGCTCGGATATGCGATATCGAAGAAGAGAAGAAGCAAGTGGGCAAACTACGTCAACAACATGGCTTTCCTTCCCTACCTGATGCCGTCAATCGCTGTCGGCGCTGCATTCTTCGTTCTCTTCTCGTCAGAGAAGATCAACCTCTTCAACACATACACGGGACTCATAATCGTCGGCACGATAAAGTACATTCCGTTCGCGTCACGAAGCGCACTCAACTCGATGCTCCAGCTCTCGGGAGAAATCGAGGAATCCGCCATCATTCAGGACATCCCGTGGATAAAGCGCATGACGAAGATAATCATACCGATTCAGAAGACATCCATAATAAGCGGCTTCCTGCTGCCGTTCATGACATGTCTCAGGGAGCTCAGCCTCTTCATGC
>CAZKIT010000306.1:0-1621 GCA_964552905.1 uncultured Spirochaetaceae bacterium | reverse complement strand
CGTCGATGAGAAGAATAACCTTCTCTCCATAGTGAGATGACAGCATTCTGACGAGAAGTCCGAGGCTTCCCTTTATATCTGAAACGGTCGAAGTACCATCCAGAATTATCGAGAATTTCCTTTTCAATGCAGGGAGAACCCTGTCACTTTCGAGAAGAAATGAATAACTGCAGAACAGGTTGAAGATGATATCCTTCAGAGAATCCAATGCTGCATTGAAATCGAGGCCGTCGACACTTTTGAAGGAAACGAGAATTGTCGGATACCTGTTCATCCATTTATCACAGAGTTCCCTGTTTCCGGAAATCTTAAGCCCCTCGAAGAGCTTTCTGCTGTCCTTCGATACATCGAAGAAGGATGAGAGCATGGACATTGCGAGAGTCTTGCCAAAACGGCGCGGACGGGTAAAGAGAAAAACGCCATATCCTTTTGCAAGGATTTCTTCGATCAACGGAGTCTTGTCAATGAAGAGTCTTCCATCCTTTCTTATGTCATCAAAACTCGATATGCCGAGCGGCAGTTTGACTATGTCCATCTTTTTCTCTCTCGTCTGATTTTACCCCAGCTCTCTTCATTGGGCAAGGACGGAAATACGGACACGAAGTTTCCTGAAAACGACATCACCGTCTGCTCATCATGGTTTCAGAGATGTAAGCGGAACTATGTATATACCGGATTCGGGATCTCTGATGACCGCTTCCTGATGTCCGACGATTATACAGCTGAATGCAGGCTTCCTTTCCACGTTATTTCTGAAAGTTACAAGACTCTTTATGGCATCCTTTATGCTGCCGTCACTGAGCTTGATTTCAAATGCCGCATAACTGCCATCCTTGAATTCGATGATTGCATCAACTTCATCTCCCGATACATTGTCTCTGAAGTGGTACAATCTTCCATCCAGATAATCAGCATATATCCTGAGGTCTCTTACGGCCAGAGCCTCGAACAGCAGACCGAAAGTCTCGTGGTCATACATCAGTTTATCAACCGTGAGCCCGAGACTTGCACAGCAGAGCGACGGGTCTGCAAGATGTCTCTTTGCAGATTTTCCGATTCTCGAACTTGATCGGTAATTAAGGCTGTATGCAGGAATATCGGATGTAAGATAAAGGCTGTCCAGAACAGAAAGATAATCCGAAGCCGTCAAAGTGCTTTCAATCAGTTCATCTCCGTTTTCATACTCTTCAATATCCTTCACAATTGCTTTCAGACCGGTTACAGTCGATTCATTTCTTGCCAGAGACCTTATGAGTTTACGCATCTTATTGGGATTTCTCTTTTTTTTCTGTCCTTCATGCATATCTTTGGTAACAATGGATTCTATGTAGCTTTCAGGTCTCAGAAGCGAATCATCGACAGATACTCCCAGATTTTCCGGCCATCCTCCCCTCATAATGTAATAAGCCAGCCTGTCAAGTTCAGTTTTTCCTTCATACCCTTCTTCAAGATTTCCCTGAAGCATATCTGAAATAGATGCCTTTCCTGTTGAGTCTCCAGATTCATAAAGACTCATCGGATGCATCTGTAACGTTGCGATTCGCCCGGTTCCAGAGTGATATACAATATCATCATCGTCTTGAGAGAAGTGAAGGGCTGTTGAACCGGTGAGAATGAATTT
>CAZKIT010000305.1:0-1623 GCA_964552905.1 uncultured Spirochaetaceae bacterium | reverse complement strand
CGGTGTCGGGAGCGTCGAGCGAGGGAGAGAAGAACAAGGAACTCTATATAGGAGGTCTCGGAACAGTCGATGCCGGTATCTTCGACAAAGACCTCAGTTACGTGGCACTCGGCCACATCCATAAACCCCAGTCTCTCAACAGAAGCGGGACAGTACGCTATTCGGGTTCCCCGATAGCGATGACATTCGACGAGGCGAAGTACAGTAAGAGCGTCGTTATTGCCGACTGCTCTTACGGAGAGGAGACTGTCGTCGAGACTGTCTGCGTTCCCGTAAAGAGGGAACTCATCACAGTCAGAGGTGACGCAGAGACAGTGAAAAATGAAGTGAGGAGACTCAGGGATGAAGAGAGAAAGGGATGGATCACCATCCTCCTGACATCTTCCGAGGGGGCGTCAACCCTACGTAAGGAGGCTGAGGAAATACTCGCCGGGTCGGGACTCGAGGTTCTCATAAGCCGTAACGTCACAGACGGAGAGAAGCTGATTGCACAGAGCGAGTCCGTCCGGCTCCTTTCCTCGATGACGGAGGAGGACGTCTTCGATGCACTCCTTGAAGATAACGCATGCACGGGTGAGAGAAGAGAGAAGATGCTTTCCCTCTTCAGGGAAGTCATGAGGCAGGTTGACGGAGGAAACGGCGATGAAAATTGAGAAGGTCATATTCGAGAACATAAACAACCTCAGGGGAAAGCACGAGATAGACTTCACTGACAGGGCGATAGAGAACGAGGGAATCTTCCTCATAACGGGAAACACGGGAAGCGGCAAGACCACAATCCTTGATGCGATATCACTCGGCCTCTACGGAAGGACAGCACGCTTCAGGAACATCTCACAGTCCGTGAACGAGATAATGAACAGGGACTCGAACAGCTGTTCATCCACAGTGATCTTCACCGAGAAGGGGAAGAAGTACAGGTCATCCTGGTCGCAGAGAAAGTCCCGTAACGGCATTCTGCAGGCGCCTCTTGTCGAACTTGTCTCGGGCGATGACGAAGAAAGGATTGCGAGGAACAAAACCGAATGGGAGAAGGCAGTCGAGGAAGTGACAGGTCTTGACTGGGAGCGTTTCTCCCGTACCGTCATACTCGGTCAGGGAAACTTCGCGGCATTCATGAAGGCGAACGGCAACGAGAAGTCCAGAATCCTGGAGAAGATAACGGGAACCGAAAGGTACTCACTCATTTCCATGAAGATATTCGAAATCGCAGGAAAGAAGAAAAATGATGTAGAGAACATGGAATCCGAACTCGAGGGCATTGTTCTCCTTACCGATGAGGTGAGAGAAGCACTCCGTGGCGATATTGTTTCTCTCGGTGAAAGAAAGGAATCTCTCAAAAGGGAAGCGGGGCTTCTGAAGAGTGCATCGGAGTGCAGTGAACTCGAAAGCAGAAACACTGCTCTCGACACTCTGATTTCCTCCTCACAGAACGAACTTGCTTCCTTACGGGAAGAGAAGAACAGATGTGAAGAGGCTCTCTCCTCATTTGAGGAAGAGAAGAAGAAGCGTGAAGAGCTGTTGAGGAATATCGACATCCTGGACTCGAGGAACAGCGAGAAGAAAAGCTCCCTCGAGAAGGAACAGAATGAACTGAAGACAAGAAAAAGCGATATAGACTCA
>CAZKIT010000304.1:0-1634 GCA_964552905.1 uncultured Spirochaetaceae bacterium | reverse complement strand
AGAGAGCGAGAAGCTTGTCGAGCTTCTCCCTTGCCTTCGCCTTCAGCGTGACGTCAGTCTTTATCCTGGCCTTCTCGAAGCCCTTGTCGATTCCGAGATTGTCGCAGACCTCCCTGAAGAAGGGGGAGTGACCGGTCATGTCTGTGTTGCAGTAGTAATCAACGGCGTGGGCACACTCGTGAATGAAGATGTTCCTCACCACGGAGAACGGGTAATCGAGGAGAGATTCCGAGAGGATGATTATTTCGGAAGACGATTCGAACAGACCGAGCTTTGCCTCGTTATCCATATGGGCGAAGAAGAGACCGTTATATAAAGGCCTTGTTATTCCGTAGTACATGAAGGCCTTCTCGGCTGTCTCCTTCTCGACGAAGGCCAGCTCTGCTCTTACCTTCTCTTCCTTTTCTCCGATTACCTTGATAGTTCTGTCCATGGAAAGAGAATAGGACGGAATAATGGTGAGAGACAATATGACGGGAGGAAATCCCCGAAACATGACTACGGAAAGATGATGAAAGACTATCGGAACATCGGGTTAAGAAGTATGAATGCGAACGGGAAGGGTTGTGGAGCGACACGCGATTACATGGTAAGATTGAAGCAGATGAAGAAGGAAATAACTGTAAACACATTTTCTTTTGAAGATATCCGCAGTAACGGGTATCTTTATGTGGACAAGACCAGGTTTGTTTACAACCTTGTCAGAAGTCCGCTTAAGAATTATTACTTCATTTCCCGTCCCAGAAGATTCGGCAAGAGCCTAATGTGTTCGACGCTCCGGGCCCTGTTCGAAGGTCGAAGGGAACTCTTCAGAGGTCTTTACATAGAGAGTACAGATTATTCCTTCGAAAAATACCATGTCCTCCATTTTGATTTTTCTAACATCAATATCGAAACATTTGATGATTTTCTCAGGGGATTCCAGAAAAGGCTTATGGATGGAGCTGCCGCCAATGGTGTAGCCGTTGAAAGAGCCGAACCTTCGGAAATGCTCTACGGAATACTTGGAAAACTTGAAAAGAAGGCCGTAATCCTTGTCGACGAGTATGACTATCCTTTTCTTCATACATATAGGGACAGGGAACTCTCCAACAGCATCTGTAATACCCTGAACTCATTCTACTCCGTCATTAAAAGCTGTTCCGGTAAGATACGTTTCTTCTACGTAACCGGCATCACCGGTTTTTCTTCCTTATCCACACTCTCCGAGATGAATGGTATGACGGACCTTTCGATGGATGAGGACTATGCAGCCATGTTCGGCTACACTGAAAAGGAGCTGGAGTCATACTTCGGTGACTACATCGATGAATACATGTCCCGTGAAGACAGGGAATACACGGAAAGGGAGGAGTTCATCGAAGCCGTCAGAAACTATTACGACGGCTACCGTTTCTCCTTTGACAGTTCTGTGACGGTCTGTAACCCTGTCGCTGTCGGGAGATTTTTCGATGACCGCTTCAAGTTTGGTTCCTACTGGATGGACACAGGGAACAACAGACTTGCTGTTGAAAAAATGAAAGAATGTCATCTTCAGAATATAATCACCGAGGATCTTGTTCTCGGAATTGATGAAATCATGACATTCGACTACAGCTGTCTCAGGGAGAAGACCCTCTCGAGTCAGCAGGTGC
>CAZKIT010000303.1:0-1637 GCA_964552905.1 uncultured Spirochaetaceae bacterium | reverse complement strand
TTGTTTCGTCTTCTGGATGGAATAAAAAAAAGTGTTTATCCATCGAACACGATTCCTGCCGACCGGTGTTCACTCTTAAGTAGTGAAGGGCAGGGATCTGATACATTTTAAAGTGGAATTCATTTGTCATGGTTCCCTTATGTCTCTCGTACTTCGCCTTTCCAATATGGCGCATACCGGTCCGTTTGAGTTGTCTGAAATCTTATGATGGATTTTTTCTATTTTTCATGGTTAATTGTTTCAGGAGCTACCATGGAATTCCATGAAGTTATAGACAGCAGGCACACAGTCCGTCAGTTCCTTGATAGGGAAGTGGAATAGAACAGGATAGAGAGGATACTCGACGCAGGAAACAGGTCTCCGACCTGGAACCATAACCGTACCTGGAGCTATATCATTCTGAGAACGGAGAAGGAGAAGGAGTAAGCCTTCGGCTACGCCAAGAAGATAGCCGACACCATACGAAGTTCTTGTATTTCATAGTGTTCCCTGCCTTCTATTGTATCACAGTGATTCTCCGGTGATAGAAATATTTGGTCTGATGATAGAAATAGTATAAGCAGAGATGGGGAGAAATAGGTCGTTTGATAGTCGACATATCAACTAGGGCTGTATTGAGACAATAAGACAGCCCTATGGAATCGCACTTCTTTTGGTTTCGTGACGCGTTGACTATCAATCAGTCTCTCTCTGAGCTCAAATAATCAGATAACGTATTGCGATGCACCTTCAGCTTCTTACTTATAGCCGACTTCGACATACCTGCAAGCATATACTTGTTAATAAGTTCTCTCTTCCCGGATAGTTTAACCTTTGAGGATTTTCGACCTTTTGGACGACCTAGAATAACACCTTCATCCTTTTTACGTTTCAAGGCTTCCTTTGTTCGCTGACTTATCAGGTTTCGTTCAATTTCAGCACTCAGACCGAAGGCAAAGGCTAGAACCTTCGACTGTATGTCATCGCCGAGCCTGTAGTTGTCTTTTATACTGATAACCATAATCCCAGCTTTCATACACTGATTCAGGATATCCATAATCATAAAGAGACTACGACCAAGACGTGAAAGCTCTGAACAGATAAGAATGTCTCCTTTTGTCATCTTCTTGATTGCTTTCCCTAGCTCTCTTTTTTCATACTCCTTTGTCCCTGAAATGGTCTCTTCAATCCATTTCTCAATAACCATGCTTTCACGCTGGCATAGATTGTTGATTTCAAATCGCTGATTTTCAATAGTCTGTTTGTCTGTACTGACACGTATATATCCATATATCATATCAATATCCTCCTTTGTTTGTGTTTATTACTGATGGTGGAATAAAATGAGCGATTTTGTTCAGCATAACAGTACTGTCTGCTCGTTTAATACAAATTCGTCGTGGATTGTTCTTTCTCCAATTGAGATGTCTATAAAAAGAAAAGTAGAATCTATTGGTACTCCATTGAAAGATTGGAATATTCAAATATACAGAGGCATTCTTACTGGTTTGAATGAAGCATTCATCATTTCATCTGATAAAAGGGATGAAATACTGAGTAATTGTACTACTGACGAAGAGAGAACTCGTACTGATGAAGTTATACGACCGATTCTTCGTGGCAAGGATATTTGCAGATATTCTTGCCACTGGAAGAAT
>CAZKIT010000302.1:0-1638 GCA_964552905.1 uncultured Spirochaetaceae bacterium | reverse complement strand
CTCAGTCTTCTCCACATAGACATCAATCGGCTTGAATCCGATCTTCTCGAGAATCTGCAAATCAGCGTTTCTCTTGTTGCGGCAGATCCATGAGTTCCCCTTTCTGTCCATCTTGAGGCATCTTGCTTTTTGTAGTATGTCTGCCACCGATGTCGTTGTGTCCTTCAAAGACTTGACCGCATTGTTGAGTCTCGCATAAAGCTGGCCGGTAATCAGTATTATGAAGGCAAGCCCCTGTTCTCTTGCATAATCCTGCTCCTTGAGATCATTGAAATCAGCCACATTCTTCACATAATGGTAAAATGTCTCGATGCCCCATCTGCCTTTATATGCACAGAATATTTCCTTTGCAGTAAGTTTGCTGTTGCTGCGGAGCACATAGACACCGAAGTTTTCCCTCTGCTGGGCCAGCTTCTCCTCCGTGTAGCCTGACTTTCCCAGGTCTATGCATCTGCGGTAATTGAAGATGGTAGCTGAATTCTCATCTATGTCTCTGAATACATATACATTCTCTTCTTCCGAAATCTTCACTGTCATGTATTCAATGCGGGCATGCTTCTTACCGTTGGTGTAGCAGAACTCATCCGTGTATTTGACGTCTTCCATCGCCGTCTTGAAGACGGAGGTGTTCGACGGAACCGGTATTATATACGTGTTTCCGTTCGCACTGAAGAGCTTGAGATTGCCTTCACTGTAGAATCCTCTGTCCATCGTAAACAGAATACCTGAAAAGGTAAGAATATCGAAAAGGTCCTTTACGGCAGTTTTGTCATTACAGGAGCCTCTGAACATCCTCGAAAAGAGAGGCGTCATCGTCGTGACATCATACCCCATGAGAAGATTTACCTGGTCATCATTGAGAGCAGAGAACTTGTATCCCGCTTCTCCGAGGTCATTCTCGTCAGAACTGCTCCTTATTGCATGACCGTCAATCGCTATCCTTTCAGACGTCTTTATTGCATTGTTCTCGTATTCAATCACCCTTGTAGCCCTCCGTCCGAGGTTGTCAAGAAGGGTATTCAATGCCTTTTTCCCCATACTGAATGAGAAATTACTGTATTCAAGACTGAACCAGCACTGTTCGAAGTAGCTGTTTACCTGGTCTCTGTGTACGAAGCCGTTTGCAAGGAATATTGCTGCATAACAGAAAATCTGCCTCGCCGTCTCCAGATCAAAGCACTTATCCAGTGCTGCCATTACATCTGCCCCCACTGCCTCTATCAGGGCGTACTGTCCGTATTCCAGCAATGTGATTTCATCCCTGCTTTCCTCTCCGGTGTAGAGATGATAGTTGCGGTTCGGTACGAATGAGGTGCCGGGGATTATCTTACCGATGCATGCTCCAGTCTTCTTTCCCCACTTACCGCTCTTGAGAAGTACTGCTTCATACATATAAACATACCAGTTTCCGTTCACACACTTTACTTCAGTGCAGGTACCGGGTCTGAATCTGAGGACTTCTTCGGGTATCATAACGGGCTCCTTTACATATCGGTAATATCTATAAAATAGAATATCCGAAATCTCCAGAAAATGCAAGAGAAAACGGGCCTGGAATGCGTTTTCAGCGTCGAAAGACCCGTTTTTTGCCCGAAATCGAATTCTGGCTCAATTCATATCGGTAAATTCAGAAATGAC